>JASHRR010001030.1 GCA_030037185.1 Xanthobacteraceae bacterium
CCGGGCGCGCTACTCTGCGACCCTCGCGTCTTCCTCGGCCGGCTCGCTCCGCGCGGCTCTTGCTGTCTTGGCGGCTTCGGCGAGCGTTGCCAGCTTCTTCGCGTTGTCGCCGTTGCCGGGCTGGATCAGTCCGGCGGACATGATCAGCTTTGCGGCGGCTTCGACCGGGATGTCGAGTTCGACGACGGCGCTGCGGGCCACAAAGAAAAAGAATCCCGTGGTGGGGTTCGGCGTGCAGGGCATGAACACGGAGACATGCTCCTCGCGACTCGGCAGTCGCGTCGTGATCTCTTTGCTCGGCCGCTGGGACAGAAACACCAGCGACCACATGCCGGGCGCAGGAAACTCCACCAGGCCGACCGTACGGAAGCTTGATCCGGATTCTGAGAACAGGGTCTCGAACACCTGCTTCAAGCCCTTATAGATCGAACGCACTAGCGGCATGCGGTCGAGCAGCCGCTCGCCGGCCTCGACCAGCTTGCGGCCAACCAGGTTGGCGGTCAGAAAGCCGAGCAGTGTAAGCGCCACGAAAACAATAATGAGCCCGGTGCCGGGGATCTTCCCGGGCAGGTAGAGGCCGGTCCCGGGGATCGTCCTGGGGAGATAGGTTTCAGGCCGATAATCCACCGGTACGAACGGCCGCACCACGTTATCGACCCAGGTGATGAAGGACCAGGTGAGCCAGACCGTGATGGCAAGCGGACCCGCGACTACGAGACCGGTGAGGAAATAGTTACGGATACGGCTACCCACGCCGGTCTGATGGGC
The DNA here is from genome assembly GCA_030037185.1 of Xanthobacteraceae bacterium. The sequence continues at coordinate 769 of JASHRR010001030.1, forward strand.
AGACGGCCTGCCCGGCGGGGGCCCCGGCGGTCCGGGGTTGTCGATTGTGCTCATTGGTGCGCTACTTTTGCTGCGTTCTTTAAGCAATCGGATCGCTGTTCCGGCGGCAGCAATTATATGGCATTCGGGCGACGGCGCGCTACTCTTGCCCTGTGGCGCGGGAGCTCGGAAACCGCCAGATCAGTTGACGGCGCCTGGCGACGATCTTGTCACTCAAGGTGAAATCTGGGTGTAGTTCCAAATCGCCTGCGTTGCCACGTCGAAATGCCGATCACGAGAGCTGTCGTGTAATGCCGGCCTGCGGCGGGCCGCAGCTGCCGGTGGAGGCCGGTAAGCCGTTCACCTTGGCGTAGGCGCAGGCGCTCTCCTCGGGAACTCTATCCTCCGGCAACGGCGCGAACGACGGCGCCGGCGGCCTCTCAGGCGGCAACGATCAGGGGCACAATAGCTTAACTCCAAGAGCGGACCGCCTCGCCAAAGCCAACGCGAGTAATTTCCACGTGTAGCCCCGCGTGACTGCGGGAAAAAGCACGCTTGTTCCCCGCCCGCATCGCAAGCGATGGCGCCCGCCCGGCCCGCCATGAGGCCCCCGCCGTCTCGTTTGGGCCGCCCGCACAGTCATCGGGGCGGCGCGGGTTCATCGTGACCCGAGAACAATGGATCAAACGGCACTTTCTACCGCGCTCGCGCGGCTGGCGACGTTCATGTAGGATGGAATTCGCATAAGACATGAGACGTGTGGCAGCTCGGTCGGGACAGGCGACGTCCATCAGGGAGGTGACCAATGTGTATGCAGCGGTATTTCCTTCTATCTTTCGCGGTGCTGACCGCCGCCATGCCTGCCATGGCGCAAACGCCTTCGGCGGCCGGGCGGGGGAGCAGCAAAGCGCACGCCGCACCGATTCCGGATTTTTCGCGCGTTTGGAATCATCCTGCTTTTCCCTGGTTCGAGCCGCCTGCCTCAGGCCCTGGCCCGATAACGAACTTGTCACGCTGGGCGGAGCAGCGGCCCAGCGGTGCGGCCGGTTCGGCCGCCTTGCCCCCCAGCAAGGTCGGCGTGAGCAACTACGACCAACTGGTCGGGGACTACAAAAGCCCGATTTTGCAGCCCTGGGCCGCGGCGGTGGTCAAGAAGTTCGGTGAAATCTCGCTTGCCGGAATTACTTATCCGAACCCTTCGAACCAGTGATGGCCGTTTGGGATGCCGTTCATCTACAAGCAGTTTCTGATGGAGATGATACAGCAGCCGGACAAGATCACGATGCTGTATGGCGGAGATTACGAAGTGCGCCGGGTGCGCCTGAACGAGGCTCATCCATCACCGCTGACGCCGTCCTGGTACGGGGATTCCGTCGGCCACTACGAGGGCGATACCCTCGTCATCGACACGATCGGCGTTAAGACTGATCGCCCCTATGCGATGATCGACTTGTTTGGTACGCCCTATACCGACAAGTTGCACATCGTCGAACGCTATCAGCTGCGTGATTATGACGACGTGAAAGATGCAATCGAGCGGAACAAGAAAGAGAATTGGCTGTTCAACGGCGATGTCTTCAGCCGCCATCGCGGCAAGTTCCTGCAGTTGCATGTCACGATCGAGGACGAAGGCGTTTTCACGACGCCCTGGACCGCGACCCTGACTTATGTGCCGGGGCCGAACCAGATAGCCGAAGGGGTCTGCGCCGAAAATCTGCACGAGTACTACAACAACAAAGACGCGGACGTCCCGAAGGCGGAGAAACCGGATTTCTAAGGGTGATGTACGCAGGCTCAGCGCTCGCCAGGGAGCTCGCCACGATGGTGCAAGCCGAAGCTGAGTTGCCCCCGACGGCGAGCATGGTGATCGAGGATTGGCGCACGCACAAGGGCAACGCGAACGGAGGAGAGTGAAATGACGGATAAGCCAAACTATAGAGTCAACAGGCGCGACGTTAAGACCACCGAGCGTGTCGCCATGGCTGCAGTTGGCCAGTCAATCCTACGATCGCAGAAGGTTCATGGAACCGATACCAGTCTCATGTTTGCTGAACGCGCTCCGGGCTATCACACAAGCCCGCACAGGCACGACTGCGAGCAGATGAATTATATCGTGTCCGGAGAGATCTTTTTCTTCGTCGACGGGCGGGGCTACCGCTGCCGGGCCGGCGACATCATGCGCATTCCGCGCAATAAGGTGCACTGGGCGTGGAACCGCGGAACCGAGACGGCCGTGGTTTTCGAGTCGCACGCTCCACCGCTGCGCGACCGCGGCGGCGACGCCGTAGCGCTGCTCGGCCCAGATGATGACGCGGCGAAAATCCAGCAAATGTCCAACATTCTAGTCAAAATGGATCAGGCTGAGATCGACCGCATCGAGGCGCGCGGCATCGCCGAAGAGGAAGGTCAGCAGGCCGCCGAGTAGGTCCTTTGCGGCACGATGTGCTGCAAGTCTGCCTTACCGGAATCTCCTTTGGCGGGAGCGATATCGCGCCGCGGCGGCGACGCGCGATAACCATCCCGTTTCCTGGCCGACGGGAACATGCAGGTCAGCCTCAGCGCCGTTGCCTCAAGATATAGCACTGACTCATCATCGACAACGTGTTCCCTCCGAGCGATCGTCACGAAGGCACAGGCCTTGATAAGCGCGAGACAGCACCGATGAAAAAAGTCGAACCCTTTGAAGAGACCATTTACTTAGAAGTCGAGGGGCGGTCGATGGACGTGCATATCGCCGTCCCTCATGGTCAGGGCCCGCATCCTGGCGTGCTGTTGATGTTCCACCGCGGCGGAATGGATGCTTGCACCGCCTATTACATGAAGGAGCTTCCAGCAGCTGGGTACCTTACGCTGGTGCCAAATTTCTACCACCGCTGTCCGAAGGAGGTGCCACTGCACGATTGCAAGAAATTCCTCAAGGACACCGAGGTCATCAGCGAAATCGCCGCGGCTGCGGATTATTCGCTTGGGCGGCCGGACCTCGATCGCAGCCGTTTCTTTATCATGGGGCACTGCATGGGCGGCCGGCTCGCGTTTCTGGGCGCCAGCACGAAACCGGTATTCACTGCCGCTATCGCCTATTATGGTGGCGGAATGATGAGACATTGGGGCGAGGGAGCGCCGGCTCCATTTGAGCTGATCGGCCAGATTCGATGCCCGGTCTATGGCTTTTTCGGCAATCTGGACAGCAATCCCTCACCGGCCGACGTCGACCGCTTCGAAGCCGAGCTGAAGCGCCACAACATTCCTTATCTCTTTCATCGCTATCCAAATGTTGGCCATGGTTTCCAGAATGCCGGACGCACGCGCAATCCCGCCGAGATCGCCGCCGGGGACGTGGCCTGGACCAAGATGCTGGCTTTGATGAGCGCGCCAGTTGCGACGCCCAACTACGTGGAGGCGCAGATCGCGCGCTAGCTCACAACGGATAGTTCAATTTCCTGCTGTTTCGGAAACCCGGCGGGCGCGTTCGATCAACCAATCGGGGACGTCGCCCATGCCGGCGACGGCCGCCTGCAGGCGCTCGCCGGACAACGGACTGAGCTCAAGCCTCGCTTTGTTGAGATCGCTGAGAAAGGTCGGGTCTTGCGTCATCGCGGTGAAAGCACCTCGAAGCTCGGCCACGCGTTCCATCGGCGTTCCGGGAGGCGCGAGGACGGAACGGCCGATCGTCGAGGGTGAGGCAAACAGCTCGAGCAGCTTTCGCTCATCGTCGTTTCGCGCGAGATCGATCATGCGGGGCAGGTTGCCAAGATCGGCATCCTTCTCGGTTCCGGTTTGAAGCAAAAGATTGATCTTCTTATCGCGGATCAGTTCCGCGCCGGTGATCCTCAATATCGACCATGGCATGCTCAAAGCGTCTGCCTCGCCGCGCATCAAGGCCAGCAGGCTCTCATTGCTTCCCTGGTAGCCGGAAACAATCTTGAACTTCATTCCGAACGCGTTCTTCAGCACAGTCCAATTGAGTTTGGATGCCGTCCCTGACGCGGAAACAATCAGTTCCTTGTCAACCGCGTCCTCGATCTTCTGCACACCCGCCTCGCGCCGCACAAACAGGATGGCGCTGTTCGCTAAAACGCGCCCGATCCAGTTGAATTTGATCGCGTCGGTCCTCACCTCGGGCGTTCC
>JASHRR010001031.1 GCA_030037185.1 Xanthobacteraceae bacterium
GGCACTGATAGTGGATTTGCGCAACTGCTCTTTGTCCGTTGCCTGAATTTATGTCATTCGCCAATCCAGGCGATCCATACAAGAAATGCCTGGTAAATGCGGAGTTCTTGCCACTATCAGGTTTTTGATGGTTCTCACGCGAGATGTCCTGTGTGCCATTTGACATCGCTCCGGTAGAGCTGTCGGAACGCCGATTCGGCTACGAGGTGGAACGACGTTCGCATTTTGATTCATGTTCGTTCACCCGGAGATTCCCATACGTTCTTTCTCTGTGAGGCCAATTCCGCTACGTGGAGATCCAGGCTAGCGAGGACGAGCTCGATTCCGCTGCGACCAAACTCGGCCGCCTAGCCGGCCGCGCGTTTGTTGAATTGAAAAGGCGCGCGAAGGAGTGAGTAATTCTATAGGCGCGAGGTCGCAGCGCTACCGAGTCCTTGCCGATAATAGCCTCGCGGTGGCACATTTTCTGGCGCGCGATTCTATCGTTGGGGGCCGTCAGGGGCCCGCCAAGCTGTTCCGAACGTTTCCGGTCAGATCACGGTTGTCCACCCTTGTATCGGCGACGTGTTACTTCGGCACGATACACGCGTAATTGCTGGCAGCGCTGAGATCACCGCCAGTGGGGCCGGTGTAACGCACCTGGGCCGGGTAGGGGCACAGCGGTCGGCTACGCGCCGCTGGTGCCGAGGTGAAATTGGTGCCGCTGGCAATCACCTCTTGCGGCGCTGTGCCGTGCTCGACCCAGTTCACGAGCGGCGTCAGGAGATCGAACTGGTCGGTCGCCGGACCGCCGCGGCAATGGCCCATATTAGGGACGAGGTAAAGACGCGCGAACTTCTTCGTCTCTTCCCCGCCGTTCTTCGCCGTCAGTGCATCGAAATACGCAATGGTGCCGAGCACCGGCGGTCCCGGATCGCTGACCCCGTGATACCAGATGATCTTGCCGCCCCGGTTCTTGAACTTCGCAATGTCGGTAGACGTTGAGGTGGCGATGAGCGGCGATTCTTTCCGCAGGTCGGCGATGTCCTTATCGAAATCGAAGCTCAGCGGATTGTAGGCGGGATTGGCCGGCGTCATCCAGTAATAGGGGATTTGCCCGAGACCCAATGCGAAATCACCGGGTGTTGAGGTTGACGTACCAATCTTGCGCGATGGGATGCCCGCTGGCGCCATGAAAGCGCCGTCGTATGGATAGCCGAACATTGTTGCATCGACATGATCGCGGACCGCCGCGTTTGCTGGTGCGCGGATCGCCTGGCCACGCGAATTGCGCGGACCCTGGTTGATTTTTGTGATGGCGCCGATCTGCGCCGAGCTGAGGCAGGTCGCATTTTTGGCGCCTGTGCATTGCAGCGATTGTCCGCTGTCCGGAAACACGAAAGTGGCCGGATCGAATGTTGCCCGGCAAGCCGGCACGTCATCAACAACACCATCAGCGGTGCCATCGAGCTGGTCGCAGGCGGCCAACAAGGCCCTTGTGAACAGCTTCTGATCCGCCTCCGGGAACGCCGGATAGAGGACAGGACTGCCGTTGGCGAGTTTCTCGATTGGCGCCGGCGTGATCGCGGCCATCGCCTCGACACCGTAGACTTCGCTGAGTGCGATCGATTCGAGATCGTAGACCGGGTCGCCGGCCACGATGCCTTCGTAGTAGTCGGGGAAGTTCTGCGAGAACACCATCCCCTGCCGACCACCGGTGGAGCAGCCGACGAAATAGGATTTGTTGGGCTGCTGACCGTAGAAGGCATCGATCAGGAACTTCGCGGCTTGCGTCGTCGCATCAATCGAGCCGTAGGCGTGATCGACGACCGCCTGTTGCTCGAGCAAGAACGTGTTTGGCGTCGGCAGGTCCGTATTTTCATGTCCGCCGTCCTGGCTTGCCACCGCCCAGCCGTGAGCGAGGGTCGGCGACAGTGTTCCCGCAACGCCGACCGCCGGCGGCACAGCGCCTTCCGTACCGCCCCCGCCCTGGAACATGAAACGTCCGTTCCATTCCGTTGGGATGGGCAAGCGCAACTCAAAGCGGTCGCCATAAGGCAGGCCGTCGGCACCCATTCGCTTGTTGATGATGCCCTGCACCTGGCAATGCGCGGGGAGGGAGGTTGCATTGGCGGAAGTGCTGCCCGCAGGGTTGAACTTTGCCAGCGTGATCTCGGTCGGCAATACCGGGAAGGAGGTCATGCTCGCAAGCTTCTGGCAAGCCGCTGCCGGATCGATATTCTCGGCAGCACTCACCGTGGCACCGAAACCAATGGTCGACGCACCGATGAGCACAGGGCCGAAGAGCAGATTGCGCCGTCGCAGATACCGCTTCATGTCGTCTCTCCCGATCGCCGATGCGCGCCTCGTTTAGAGTGCTTCACGAACACGTTAGCGCAATTCTTGAGCGCTCGCCACCGAGCCCGCCAAACCAGCTGCCATTACATCACCTTCCTCAAGTCAAGCGGAGGCGGAACGCGCGAGAAAATGCGCATCCAACTGGCGCAGCACTTTTCATGTTGCGGTCGAAATACCGATCGTTGATCCTGCCAGCGCCAAAGCCTGCCGAACCTAGAGCGGTTTTCGTTCGCTTAGAATCGGAGAAACGGAGGGATTCCCAGAGACTTAAGAATGCGCGATTCTGCAGCATTGATTCTCTTTTCCGGGGGAAACGATGCCGAGACCGTACTCGATGGACTTGCGTGAGCGTGTGGTCGAAGCGATTGCAGCGGGCGCATCCTGTCGCGAAACCGCCGAACAGTTTGGGCTGAGCCCGAGCGTTGTGATCATTTGGGCGCAGCGATGGGAGACAACGGGAAGCATTGCGCCCACGCCCACCGGCGGAAGCGTGTCGCCACTGGACGAGCACGAGGACTTTATCCTGGGTCTGATCAAAGTACAGCCGGATATGACATTGGACGAGATCGTTGCGGCGCTGGCCAAGGCAAAGATCGGGGGCAGCCGCACTGCGGTGTGGCGGTTCTTCGATCGGCACGGAATCACTTTTAAAAAAAAACCTTTACGCAGAGGAGCAAAGACGCGCGGATGTAGCCCGCGCGCGCAGGCGCTGGCAGCGAGAGCAGGGCATGCTTGATCCCGCAAAATTGGTCTTTATCGACGAGACCAGCACCAGTACCGACATGGTGCGGCAGCGAGGACGCAGTCCGCGAGGCGAGCGTCTGATCGGCTATGCGCCAGAAGGCCATCGCAAGACTATCACTTTCGTGGCGGGCCTGCGTCAGAGCGGAATGACCGC
>JASHRR010001032.1 GCA_030037185.1 Xanthobacteraceae bacterium
CGGCCGGTTTCAACCAATACGGCGGACTTCGGGGTAATCGCGGTCGATCTCGGGCGTCCATCGGAGGTGTTCGACGAACTGCGCGCGCGCGTCGTGGCTCTAATCGCGGACGCGGGATTGTCGCTCGAACGGCTGGGGTTGGCCCGCACAATCTCGGAGGCGCGTACGCGGGCCGAAACCGAGCAGTTTCGCGAAGCCCTGATCGGTTCAGTATCGCATGAGTTGCGCACGCCGTTGTCTTCGATCCTCGGCGCATCCACGGTGCTGTCGTTGGCGTCGGAGATTGGCGGCAATGCCCGGCTGAAAAAGCTCGCGGCGCTGATCCATCAGGAATCCGAGCGCCTTAACGTCGAAATCGAGAATATTCTCGACGCTTCGCGCATCAGCAGCGACGGTCTGCAGGCCAAGTTCGAATGGGTCGAACCAGCCGACTTCATCAACGCGGCGCTCCAGCGTTGCCGCAACCGCCTGACGAGCCGCATCGTCGAGGTAACGCTTCCGGACGAACTCGTTCTGCTGCGCATCGATTCGGTGTTGATGGAGCGAGCGCTCGGACAAATTCTCGACAACGCGGCGAAATATTCGCCACCGGACTCAACCATCAACGTACGCGGTTATCTTGAGCAGGGGCAATTCGTAATTTCCGTCATCGACGAGGGCGCCGGTCTTGACGCCGACGACCGTACTCTGCTTGGACAGAAGTTCTTCCGCGGGAATCGCCACTCCCAGGTGACTTCGGGGCTCGGATTGGGATTCTGGATTGCCAGCGCTTTTGTGGCCGCCAATAACGGAACCATTGAGGCAACCAGTGAAGGCACGAATATGGGCATGACGGTCACGGTTCGGTTGCCGATGAATGAGAGCCGGGCCCCAATTCAAGTTAGCCTCGATCCTACCGCAAGCAGTCAAACAACCGCCGCACCTCGCGCCCCGGTGCCTTCAATTGCGCCACAAACGCCTGGGCGAATGGGCTGTTGACAACCGTCGTCACCGTCCTTCGCGGAATAGACTATCTCAGCATTCCCGGTGCCGATTCAGGTGGCGGCGCCAATCCCCGGTCAGTGCTTGCGCGGGACGCGCCATCGTACGGTTCATTCGCTCCTTGAACGGATTGACGCGACAAGCGTCAAGAATGACAAGCCGTAACGCCTTGGCGCGGCCGATCGTGCTGCGCAACTCCTCATATGACACGGCCTCAGTCTGATGCCCCGGCGGCTCGTGACGCTTCTGCTGCTTCACCCGCGCTGAACCGATCTCGACATTTGTTGCTTGCCGGCATGCGCAGGTCCGGCGCCTGGGTGCTGCTCAGCGAGACGGAATGAACGAGTAACCCATACCACTTCTGCGAGTCGGAAGTCGTAACCTGCAGAGGAGTGAGCGCGCCGGTGAGCGGTAGTACGTCCACGTCATCAGAGCGCCGAAGGATGTTCGGGTCGCCGCTGCGGCGGGACCAGATAAGGCGTAGTCATCACCGCCTTCGACGGCGACCAGCGACGCAAACATCGGGGGCATCGAGCTTGACCGACAGGTATTCGCGGCCTGCGTTCGAGGTCCTCCTCCAGGCGGCGCCGAATCCGGTCTTTTTGCGGTTCACCGCAAGCGCTGCGCAGGCGTGGGTGCCGCGGCGGTTGCGGCGCCGCGGCCCTGAAGCGCGGATCGGATCAGCGCGACCAGACGAGGGCGTGACTGCCTTCGACCTCGACGAGGTTGGCGTAGATCGGTGCCGGGAAGTCGAGCTTCACCGAGTGATACACGGTGTTGTCCTTCGAGGTCTAAGTAGCCGCCGGCCCGCGCAACGCTATGGGCGGCAACTGTCGACCGCCAGCGACGCGGTCGCTGCTACGCCAGAGCCCCGGCGCTGAAAAGGCCGCCGCGGTCACCCGAGACGGCCTCATGCGCCGAAGCGTTCACTTGCTTTCTGTGTCCGACGCTTTTTGTGCCTTGTGTTTGTGAGTCTTCTGGCGTTTATAGAATCGCCCTTGCAGCTGGCGATCGGTCCCAAACCTTCGATCCGAGGGGAGTGGCTGGGAGTGTGCGGTGGAAGTCTGATCTTGCCTCTGCGTCTGCGCGAGCGCGGTATCGGCCGTGCTGAAAGTCATGATCCCGACGATCGCAAGTGCCGCTCCGGTCAACGCTGCTCTCATAATGCGCATACCTATTCCTCCAATCTTCATTAACAGAGTCGAATGTAACGCGGCGGCAATCAGAAGTAAGGGGTAAGTCAAAGATTAATTGCCGGCTCGTCTTGGTATGAACAACTATTCATACACGTCGCCCGTTCGGCCTGTAACGCCGCCAGAGCACCGGCCTCCAGTTTCTGCTCGTCCACGAGCGCCGCACGAGCCAGGCGCGGCCCTTCCGGCGCCGAGGCGGCGTTCACTCGAAAAGGTGTTCAGGTCGCATTACTCTTGCTGTTTTTTCACAAGCGCTTGTACGGACCGCTCGCCAACAGCAGCTTTCACCACCGGCCGAACCCCCGACATCGGCCAGACAGTCGCCTCGAACGCGCCTACCATCGCGCCGCCTCTGCGGTCGATCCCGTGCCGACGCCGCGGCCGTCAGAGCTTTGGCAGGCGGAGCACAGCACCAGGCCGGCTCGACGTCGGCACCATATCCGCAAATCGAAATCCCGGCGGACATGAAAAAGGCCGGCGAACCGGCCCTCTCTCTCTATCCTTGCGACGGACGTCGCGTTTCCGCAGGCTCTCGGCCCGTCCTAATTGGCAAGATCACCACTGGAGGCGCACGTGTGAAGTGCGCACCAACTTAGATGGCCCCAATTTTTCATTTATTGCCGGTGCTGCTTGTGGATGTGCCTGGCTCTGCGCCAACTGTGACCGCATTGCGGAAACGCCCGGTGTACGCAGTCATTGACGGCGGAGTGAGCGCCATCGGGTGCCGGGTCTCGCTTCGCGAGAGCAAAAGCATTA
>JASHRR010001033.1 GCA_030037185.1 Xanthobacteraceae bacterium
AAGCAAGCAACGCGTTCTCACGCGACTCGCTGTTGGCGACGTCAATCTGCTGCTGGAGTTCTTGCCCAAGGACACGGATACGCCACACGAAAATCGCCGTCAGCCAAATGCTTCCGATAGAAATGCCACGGTTCATCCAACTTTGCCATTCCGGTGCGGGCGAGGGGGTCGAGCTCCAGTGTCCTATGATGATTAGCGCCGTCGCGAGCAGTGCGAAAGCGAGCGCGGACCTCTCATCCCGAAGCCAGAACCCTATGAGGACCAGGCCCACATAAACCGCAGTGACCGAGACCACTTGTGGGGTAAAGGCATCCAAAATCAGTCCACCCGTCGCCACCACGGTGACGGCAGCGGGGCCTCTCCAAGATCGCAAGTATTTCTCCGAGCCGCTAATACCTGGGTTGGACATGCGAGATCCACTCAATAATCACGATAGATTCCACCCAGGCCAGTAGAGTTATTCGCGAGGCACGACGAACTTCGGCGTCCTGATATAAGAAGAGGCCAGCACTCGTGGGTTCGGCGGGCGACAAAATATCCAGACCTGGCAGCTTTATAGGCACTTTGCAAAAAATCGTTGTCTGCGATGCAATGGACGCACGAGGCTATAAATCATCCGCAGCCTCATGTTCAGAGACGGGAAGCGAGATGGTGCAGTGGACGCCATCCTCTTCCAAAGAAAATGTCGTATACGCCGCAAATTGATAAGGCAGCGCCTGCTCAATTAGAGCTCTTCCTTGTCCCGTAGCCTTGGGGGAGGGTGGCATCTCCACGCCGCTCTCCTTCCAGTCGAGATGAAGCCAAGGCTTGCCACATTCTCCCCTGGTTTCCAAGTGCCAACGCACAGTCAGATGCCCGTTCGGCTGCTTGAGTGCGCCGTACTTGACCGCGTTGGCCACCAGCTCATGCATGACCATCGCAAGGGTCTGGACTGTGCCGGAGCGGAGAGGGATGCCTTTAGGTCCGTCGAGCGTGACCGATCCATTTTTTCCGACACCAATGGACTGTGCCGCCAGCTCGGCGTTGAGCAGTTCGTCAAAGGTGACTCGGCCCTCTTTGTTTCCGGATAGGAGGCCTTGCGCGCGGCCCAGTGCTTGAAGACGTTCGTGATAACGGGCCTTGAACTCGTCGAATGTCTTGCTCGTCCGCAGTGTGTTGTCGGCAATGGTGCCCACGACGCCGATGAGGTTCCGTGTGCGGTGCTGGAGTTCTGCAACCGAATGCTTGAGGCGCTCCTCAGTCTCGCGCAGGGCAACACTCTGCTGTTGCAGCGCCACCGCGTGCTGTTCCAAATTATGGTTAACCTCCTGGTAGCGTTCGATCGCAAAGCGCATCCCCGCAATGAGAATTACGATGGAAAAAGTCATAAGGATAAACAGCAAAATCGTAAGCAGATCAGAGAGGTGTTCGATGTGGAAAGAAAAGCGTGGCGGCAGCAGGAAGAAAGCGACCGCACCAACGCTAAGCAAGAGGCATAAAATGCCAGCGCCTAACCCACTCAGCAGGGTCGTGATTATGACCGCAGGAAAAAAGGTGACGTACTGAACGCCTCCAACATACGGCTCGATGGCGAGCTGCAGCGCCGTGGCAATGGCAGCAGCCACAAAAGAGAAAGCATAGGCGCCGACGGTCCCCGGCCGCAGAGCGGGGATGTCGACGTAGAATAAACCGAGCCTATTCCCTGGTGTGATCTCGCGCATGGTGACGCCCCACCTCGTTGGGGACGCATCTTGAACTTAAGCGCAGCAGTTCCCATTGGGTTGCAGGCCGCGACCTTTTTACCCTTTATGAATGCATTGCTCTACGGAACCCTTTGAAAATCGAAAATCGCGAACGGCCATAGGGCAGTGTAGTGCGAGCTTCGTCGCCGGCCCGTCGTCACGTGCGGGTCACTGCCAGATGGGCGGCCCCTGCGGCCCCGTGGAACGCCGCTGCTGCGACCGGGCGTTCAAGGAATCTCGGATGCGCTCAGTTTCGGGGTGGCATGGTCGCCATTCTGGTGCAGCACAAGTCCGCTGACCACGCCGTTGGGATCGCGCGTGAAGCTCATGCGAGAGGTTCGCGTACACGTAATCGTCCGGGTAGTCGCTGGTTGGCCGGTGCGAGGCGTGCTCGAGCATGCCGATCGCCAGCAATCCGTCGGACTAGGCGCCGTGCGCACCAGACGAGTCCGCTGCCATCGAAAGGCCGCGGCGGAAATTCAAGGTGCCGGCTAGCAGGCTGATGACGCTACGCCGGTGACCTGCTGCAAGTGAGTAAACCGAATCCAGGCAAGCAAAACTGTGGTCTGGGAACCATTGCGTCTTGACTGTTTTAAAACTGTTGAGAGGTCGGGAGGGCTGCGGTGTCGAAGGATCGCAGCTGGACCTATGAGGCTCGCTGATGCAGTCCTGGACGTTTGCAGAGGCAAAGTCATGAGTGCTCGTGTACTTGTAGTGGAGGACGAGTTTATGATTGGGCTCGACGTTAGCCACAGACTTGCTTCTGCTGGTTACGAGGTCGTGGGGCTGGCAACGTCTGTGCGAAAAGCGCTCAGGCTTGAGCCTGATTGCGATGTCGCGGTTCTCGACGTCAACCTCGGCCGCGGCGAGACGTGCGAGCCGGTCGCGCGGAAACTACGCGAGTCTGGCAAGCCGTTCGTTGTGTTGACTGGATACTCCCCGGACAATCTGGCGTCGCCCTTCGATGATGCGACCATCCTCACGAAACCTCCCTGTCTGGACGATGTTGTAGCAGCTGTGCGCAAATGCGCTGATGCTAAGGCCAAGGCTGCCAGTCACGTGTGACAGCCAATATCGGATGCAAATCCATGCATGCTCGCCCCACAGGCAAACTGCGCAGGCTGCGAAATCAAATATATTGATATGTGTATAGCTTCATCGTAATTACTCACCCCTCTGGGGCGTTGTGACTCGGGTTTGAGGTGTTGAGCGGAGTGCGGCAAGCTGATTCACGCTTGCCATGCCGAAGAGAAAGACCGATTCGCCGAGGAGTGACGACGCCGACCTGGTAGCGTCGTTGCTCGCGCGGATCGATCAACTCGTACCGCACGCAGATCGCCGCGAGGGACGGGCGCATTGACGAATTGCTGGCGGTGGTGAAGGCGCAGAGCGCTCGCATCGCCGAACTCGAAGCCAAGGTTGGCGGACCTTCGAAGACGCCGGACAATTCCTCGGTGCCGCCGTCGCGCGGGCAGAAGGCGAACGCTTAGCCGCCGGTAACAAGCGGAAGCGCAAGGGCCGGCCCGGCGTCGCGCGCAAGCTGGCCGAGAATCCCGACCAGACGCGGCGCTTCTACGCCGAGCAATGTGCGTGCGGCGCCGCGCTCGGCGAAGCCGGACAGGAACTCGCGAAGGAGTACGATCATATCGACATTCCGCCGATCAGGCGGTCACGACGCGCATCGAACTGTTCCGCGCGGTCTGCCCCTGCTGCAAGGCGCGGGTAACGGCGAGCGCACCCGCGGATATGCCCGAAGGGATACGGTTCGGTCCAGGCATCACGTCGATGGTCACCTACCTGCACGGCTGCCAGATGATCGGCTACAAGCGACCGGCCGAGGTCTGCGAGGGCCTCTTCGGCCTCACGATCTCGCAGGGCGCCGTCGCCAACATGTTCTCCCGCGTCGGCGAGGCCATTGCAGTGCCGGCTGAGCGGATCGCGGCAGAGGTGCGCGCAAGCGAGGTGATCGCCAGGGACGAGACAAGTACGCGCGTGAAGGGTAAGACTTGGTGGGAGTGGACGTTCGGCTGCGCCACGGCCGTGTATCACGTGATCGCACCGACGCGCGGCAAGTGCGTGCCGACAGAGTTTCTCGGCGGCGCAAAGCCGAAGATGTGGCTGTCGGACCAGCTGGCCGCGCAGTTGGGGCACGCCGAGGAACACCAGTTTTGCCTCGCCCATCTAATCCGCGAGGCGCAGTATGCCATCGACCACGGCGATACGATCTTCGCCCCCGCCTTCAAGGCGTTGCTCCAGGGCACGTGTGAGGTCGGCCGCCGCCGGCCCGAACTCGCCGACGCCACCATTGCGGGGCACCGCCGGCGTCTCGAAAGAGAGCTGGACCGATTGCTCGCACTCAAGCCGACCGATGCCGAGGGCCGCAAGCTGCGAGACACGATGTACGTCGACTGCACCGACAAGCTGTTCGTGTTCCTGAAGCGTCGAGACGCCGAACCGACCAACGAAAGCGAACGGGCACTGAGGCCGTCGGTGATCTTCAGAAAAGTGACCAACGGGTTCGTAGGGCGCCTTGCCCCTGCAGCACGGCGGCAGTCGCGGACAACGCCCTGATGTCTTCCGGGCCATGTCGAGATGTTGACGAGCACCCAGGTGCGACTTTATCGGCCCGGGCCTGCATGGTTGCTCAAAAGCGCAGCCGTATGGCGGTCACTTCGCGGCGGTGAGGCCTCGTCGTCCGCGAGATACCTGAACTGCTGTGCCGAGCGCTCGGCGACATCGCTCTTTTGAGGCCGCTTTCATTGGAAACAGGGAAATATCAAAGGCAGAAACGGTGTGCCATGTAGACATTCAGACTGTACGAATCCAAGCCATCCGAGGATCGCTGCGAACAGGGCTGCCACGCCGACAAAAACGCCAGCAATAATGAGGTAGTCGCGACCCATAACCATCACCCCTGCACTTGGCTCCGCATGAACAAAAGGCTGCCAGGGACGGATAGTAAGTAGAGCGGAAGCGGAGAGGAAGTGGCCTCGAGGGGCGCCCTTCGTCTCCAAAACCATGATCGCTCCCCTCAACTCCATGATTCTTTTTGATCTCCCTCGACGTCTATGGTCAGCACACATTGCTCCGGCCTGTCGTTCTATCAGACCTTCAATCGCCTCGCGGAGGCCGATGTCGCCGCAAATTCGAGGATTGAGCTGTTTTCCAGCGTTCGGACATGGCTCGTTCACGAAATTGTGTGAACGGCGTTCAAAGGAATATTGAGCGCCGTTCATGCTTCTGGCATATCTGTGAACGTCGTTCATAGTAGCGGGAGAAGGGAATGTTCAAGAATGCCAGGCGCCATACTTTGCGGCGGCTGATCGGCGCCGTTGGCTTTCTCTGTCTTTGTCCGGCGGCCTTTGCACAGCAATTCCCTTCGTATGCCCCGCCGTGGTCTTTGGCGCCCACAGCAAAATCACCCCGTTGGCCACCCGCGCCTAAAACACTATCAATAACCGGCAAGTCGGATCATGAACTCATGTTGTGGGGGGCTCGATGCGCCGCCAAGCCATGGCATCGTTTGCCTACGCCCCGCGGACTACATCATAGGGGAGACGTACGGCTTCAATGATCATTGTCTCGGGAAGAAAACAAGCGGTGTCTACGTCATTTACCTGCCGCGACACGGCTATACAGGCGCCGACGCATTGCGCTACACCATTCGCTTCTCGAAGGGCCCGGCAACGGTTAACTTCAATCTGACTATCGTGCCCGATACAACGCC
>JASHRR010001034.1 GCA_030037185.1 Xanthobacteraceae bacterium
CCGACGCCCGCACGCTACTGTTGCGTGCCGCCTTCTGGGTCTATTTCGTCGCCAGCTGCGGCATCATGCTGGGCGGCCTTGTGGCACTCTACTCGTTGTTCGGCCTTGCGGCGATGTGGCTGGGCGTCGTCGCGATTTACCTGCTCTATATCTGGCAGCTGCAGCGGGCTCCCGTCTATTTCGGCGACGGCAGCGAATTTGGCTTGGACCTTGGCGGTACCGCGCCAATACTGCCGCCGGGCGGGGCGGCGTTGCCGCCATCAGGCACACCTAAGTGTAGGGTACCGTCTCGCCACGGCGCCGCTCAGCGGTCCGTAAGAAAAGATGTATCGAATTTCGATCCGGATCATGCGTGATTAGGCTCCGAACCCGAGCATCCTTGTGATCTTGTCTGGGCTGAGATTGCCATCGGAAGACGCCCTCAGTCGTGATGCCTTCGTCGAGCTCGTGCTCACCCTGCCTTTGGCCAAAGGTTACGAAAAACACGAAGTCCCCGGGACGCTCAGGCAATTCAATCAGTCCCAGAATGCCCCACGTACCACGCTGCGGAGTTAACGGGCTGTGAGGGTCGAATATGTGGCGGACGTCCCCTCGGGTATAATCTGCGTAGAGGACAAGGGGCGAATTTCACGATTAGCCGCTTGGCGCGTGGCGCTCACGAAACGTTCCGAAATGGGGAGACCGCAGAGTTGCGAGGCTCATCGGGGGATATGGGCACCGTTCGTTGTTGTGGAGAACCTAAAAAACCGAATTGACGATGCCCGCTCCCGCCATACCAGACTTACGAACGTGCGAACTCAAAACGAGTCGGCCTGAGCTGCCCATCATCATGACGGCCGATGACCGCGTAAGTCTCATCGCGAAAAAGATCCCACATCGATGTAGCCCACTTTCCCGTCTTGGGGTCCGTCATGACGATGACCGCAATCTTCCCTCTACGCTCGGGATCGAGCATGTAGCGGACGGGCTTTGTCCTGTCGTCCGGCGTCACGTACCACGCGTCGGCAACGTTGTCGCATCGGAGTGAAAAGACCCTTAGCTTTCCGTCGTTGGGCTTCGTCCGGCCGTCAAACATGACCTGACCGAGGCATCCAGGCGTGGCTGTGGGCAACTGCAACGCGAGTTTCGTAAGCTTGCCGCTTCCGATGTCATTCAGAAACGCCTGTATGTCAATCGCGGACACGGCGAAATTCAGGCCCTGGGCGGGACGCGCGATCGTGACTTCCTGCCCGCTCATCGGCCTTTTCTCGAACGTCGAAATATCCCGCGCCCAGGTATTGATGCCGAGGACTTCCATGGTCGCGTTCAGCAACGGACCACCCGAATTACCCGGATTGATTGGCGTCTGGGTTTGTATCGCGGTGTAATGTTGGCCGTCGGCATTGATCGCCCGTACGCCGCTTATGATGCCTTGCGTGAATGTCCAGTTGTATCCGAGAGGGTGTCCAATCGCGAAGACATCGGAGCCGACTTCGAAATTGGTGCGGCCAGCGAGCTTCAGGAACTTATAATTGGTCGGTAGCGACTCCGGCGTGATGAGAGCCAGGTCCCGGCTTGGATCAACTGCCGTCACGGTTCCAATGCGATACTCCATGGACTCCTGGTCCTGGCTGAGATCATTCGGCTTAAAAAATATCTGAACTTTCACCACGCCTTCGACAACATGGCGGTTCGTGACGATGACGCCACCCTGCAGCACGACCCCGGAGCCTGAGGCTTCCGCTGTCTTCAGCAAGACCACTGCCGGCGCAGCCTGCCGATAAATCGCTATTTCTCGTGCTCCGCGCCTCCTTGCCGCGCCGTCGGCCTTCATGGCTGCGATCATGTCAGCCAGGTCTCCGAACGAAAGGCCTTCCGGCAGCGGTTGGCCGCCTATTCCAGGTTCGTCCGCACCAGTCGATTCGATCGGGTTGCCCAGAGCCGGGACCTGGGTCAGTTCAAGATCAACGGCTCGCGCTGATGACGCTAGAACGGGGAGACTGAGTAATGCGCAAAGAAGGGCACCATAGAAGCCTGAGCCGGCTCTTTTCATTGAACGCTCCATTTTTCTGTGACAGCTACGCCGCGAGGGCACACATAAGATCGCGCCCCTGTTCGGAGCGATGTTGTTTAGGGCTTACATTTACTTGCCGCCTCCAACGCTAAAACCGATGAGCCAACCTCGCCCGCCGAGTGCCGAGCCCGCCGCCAGAAAGCGATTGTCTGAGTCAGCTATGACTCTCGCCAGGGTGCGGGCGCGAGGATCGACGAACACTCGGTCCGCACGTGGTACGCCGTCTCTTCCAAGCACCAGCACGAAGGCTGCGGGGCGGTCCTCAGTTCGATCGTAAATGGCGTCGCCCCAGATATCAGCTGTGAAATCCCTAAGCTGCTCCGGCGTCATGATTTTGGTCGTTACCGCGCGCGGGGTGAAACTTTGGATCGCGCCGACCAAAATGAAGCGATCCGGAGTGACTTCGAAGTCATTCACTTCAACCCCGTTGGAGTTGTTCGACTCGAATATCGTGTGCAATGCCAGTGTGTTGTCCAGCGCGGATAGCCTTATGTTCTTGGATAGGCGACAGTTTTGGGTGAAATTTGACACTGCATAAATGTGTCCCTCAAAGCGACCGATCGCTGTCACCCAGCTGTCGTGTATCGATCGCTGCTCCCGAGCATCAAGAGAGTCTTCGTCGATGGCAATGATGTAGGTCTCGGGCGCCGTGCCGCAAAAACGCCTCGAACCCGTTTGCGGGTTCGTCCACATCTCTCGCGGGGACGATGGGCGGTCCCCGGACACGGCTATGATGATGCGCCCCTTGCCGTCCGACACGACGTTGCGCGC
>JASHRR010001035.1 GCA_030037185.1 Xanthobacteraceae bacterium
CCGCATGGGAACGCGCGAGCCAGCGAAATTGCTCGCCAGTGCGGCTTGAGCCAACGAACGTTTGTACGCCGGCTGGCATCCGAAAAGGTAACATTCTCAGAAGTGTTGAACAACCTGAGGCACGACCTGGCCACGCAATATTTGACCGACGACAGCTTGTCGATATCGCAAATTGCCTGGCTTCTCGGTTATCAGGAAGTTGCCGCGTTCTCGAATGCATTTAAGCGTTGGACAGGCCGAGCGCCTCGCGAACGGCGCTTTGCGGCGTGAGGAATCTACCCTGCAGCGCAGGCGAGAGGGCTCCTTGAGAGCCGTTCCGTCGGAGCTGCTCGCTGGCCCCGGATCGGGTCCGCAGATGCGAAGCCTCTCGTCCGGGGCGCGAGGCTGACCGCAGTCTGATTAGCTTGAGCGGCCATTGACCTGCAGCGACACCTGTGCGAGCCCGTCGACGCCGAGGCGCTGCCCCGGGCTGAGGTCGATCCCGCGCCGGTGATGGGGTCGTTGATTCGGACCGTCACGGAGCGGCCGTTACGCTTGTTAAAGACCGTAACCCTGCTGCCCATCGGCAGCGACTTGTGGGCGGCCGTCATGGCGTTGGGGTCCATGTGTTCACCGTTCGCGGTGATGCGGTCGTGGTCAAGCCGCCGTTGCGGTCGGTGCTCAGCAGATGGAGTTTTCCGTGCTGGTGGAAATACGTCAGCTTCTCGGGCTGACGACGATCTGATCTCAGCTCCTGTCGCAAACACGCACGCGAGCGCCGCCGTGACAGCAGCGGCCTTGATGGAACGGCGATACATCGTGTTTTGATTTCTCAAAACGTACTTGCTTTCGTTGGTTTTGCTTGGGATGAGCGGGCTTCTACTCGAGACCGCTCGATTTCGTCTCGCGATTTTGAACCAAAGGTTTGCGCGAACGTGCCCGACGCGCCGGCGATCGAATGCTGTCGAAGTCGCTGAGATGGCGGGAGTCAAGGGACCCGAGACGTTGAACTGCGATGCACAGGTCGGCGGAGCTACTCCGCCGGCGCCGTGCCAGGCACGGATGGCCTGAGCGTCGCCTCTCCCCCCAGGCGGCCATGCAACCGATCAAGCAGCAGATACACGACAGGCGTCGTGTAGAGGGTCAGCAACTGCGACACCGCGAGGCCGCCGATGATGGTCATGCCCAGCGGGCGGCGCAGGTCGGAGCCGGTGCCGGTGGCCACAAGCAGCGGAACCGCCCCGAGCAGTGACGCCATGGTGGTCATGACGATCGGGCGGAAGCGCCGAAGGCAGGCCTCGTGAATGGCCTCTTCGGCCGTGCGGTTGCCGTGACGTTGCGCTGCAAGCGCGAAATCGACCAGCATGATGCCGTTCTTCTTGACGATCCCGATCAACAGGATGATGCCGATGAAGGCGATGATCGACAGTTCGGCGCCGAACAGCGTCAGCGCCAGCAACGCGCCGAGGCCGGCAGACGGCAAAGTGGAGATGATCGTCAGCGGATGGGCGAGACTCTCATAGAGCACGCCGAGCACGATGTAGACTGCGACCAGGGCGGCGAGGATCAGCAACTCCTGCGACGCGGCGCTTTCGCGGAACACCTTCATGTCGCCGGCGAAGTCGGTCCGCAGCGTATCCGGCAAATGCATCTCGGCGACCGCCTGCATCACGGCATTTGCGGCTGTCTCGAGCGGGGTATCGGGCGTGAGATTCCACGTCACCGTCGCGGCCGGAAATTGGGATTGGTGATTGACGGACAGCGGCGTGTTGGATTTCTCGATCCGCGCGACAGCAGACAGCGGCACCTGAGTGCCGCCGGTCGGTACGCCCTGCGCCGAGCCGCCGCCGACAAAGACGCGATTGATGTTTGCGGGATCCTGTTGAAACTGCGGATCGGTCTCAAGGATGACGCGATACTGGTTACGCTGGGTGAAAATGGTCGAGATCTGGCGCTGCGCGAACGCATTATCGAGCGCATTGTCGATGTCCTGGACCTGGAGGCCAAGCCGGGACGCAGCCGAGCGGTCGATCACCACATTGGCCTGCAAGCCGCCCAGCTGCCGGTCGGTGGTGACGTCGATGATGCCGGCAATGCGGCGGATGCGTTCCTGCACCCGCGGCAGCCACATCGACAATTCCTCGGCATCGGCGTCCATCAGGGTGAACTGGTATTGAGATTGGCTCTGCCGGCCGCCGAGATAGGGCAGCTGCTGCGCCGGCCACATATAGACCCGCACGCCCGGTATATCTGCGAGTGCGAGCCGCATGCGCTCGACGATGGCTGAGGTGGACAGTCCGCCGCGCTCGGAGGGTTGCTTGAGGCCGATGAACAGGCGGCCGTTATTGACCGTTCCGCCGTAGGTGGTGCCGCCAACCGAGGAACCGACGGCGGCGACCGCCGGATCGGCCTGGACGATCTTAGCCGCACGCTGCTCCAGCACGGTCATCTGCTGGAAGGAGATATCCTCCGACGCTGCCGCGTAGGCGCCGATGAAGCCGCTGTCGTCGGGCGGAAAGAAGCCTTTCGGCGTATGGACATACATGTACGCGGTGAGCGCGATCGTTGCTGCCAGTGCCGCCAGGGTGAGAAATTGGTGGCGCAGGACGACGCGCAGGCTCGTGCCGTAGCGGCGGATCATCGCCGCCAGCGCGTTCTCCACCAACCGGTCGAGCCATCCCGGCCCGAATCCGGCACCCGGCGCCTCGCGCAGAAACCGGGCGCAGATCATCGGCGTCACCGACAGCGATATGAAGGTCGAGATGGTGATGGCGAATACCAGCGTCACGGAAAACTCACGAAACATCCGCCCCGCGAGGCCGCCCATGAACAGCATCGGAATGAATGCGGCAATGAGCGACACGCTGATCGACATGACCGTAAAGCTGATCTGGCGGGCACTGGCGATTGCGGCGTGCACCGGTGATAGCCCGCGTTCCATGTTGCGGAAGGTGTTTTCGATCATCACGATGGCATCATCGACCACGAAGCCGACAGACACCGCCAGCGCCATCAGCGACAGGTTGTCGATCGAGAAACCCGCCAACCACATCGCCGCGCAGGTGCCGGACAATGACAGCGGCACGGTGATCCCGACCGCAACGGTCGGCGTCAGCCGGCGCAGAAACAGGAACACCACCAGCATCACCAGGACGATGGTGGCGCCGAGGGTGAGCTGCATGTCGCGCACGCTCGCCCGAATCATCAGGGTGCGGTCGGTCAAAACCGAGAAGCGGATGCCGGCCGGCACCCAGCGCTTGAGCTCCGGCAGCATGGCGTGAATGCGGTCGACGGTGTCGATCACATTGGCGTCGGCCTGCTTGGTGATGTTGATGAGTATGGCGGGCTGCCCGTTGAACCAGGCGGCGGCCCGGCTGTTGCGGGTGCTCTCCTCCACGGTAGCGATGTCGCCGAGCAGCGTCACTGCGCCGTTCTGGGATTTGACGACGATGTCGCGGTATTCGCGCACGTCGCGGATCTGGGGGTTGGTGGCGATCGTCTGCGCCACGCCATCGCTGTCGAACACCCCGAGCGGGCCGGCCGCATTGGCGTTGATGATGGCGAGGCGGACGTCCTCCATGCTCAGCCCCATGGTGGCGATGGCGACGGGGTTGACGCGCACCCGTATGGCCGGCTGCTCGGCGCCGGAGACGGTCGCCTCGGCGACGCCGTCGATCTGCGAAATGCGCTGGGCCAGTACGGTGTCGGCGACGTCATATAACGCACTCGGCGCCAGCGTATCGGAGGTCAGCGCCAGGATCAGGATCGGCGCGCCGTTGGGATTGGCCTTGCGGAAGGTCGGCAGGCTCGGCAGGTCGCCCGGAAGGTCGGCCACCGCCGCGTTGAGCGCAGCCTGAACGTCGCGGGCGGCATTTTCGATCTTGCGGCCGATGTCGAACTGAATCGAGATCGACGAGGTGCCGAGCGAGCTCGATGAGGTCAGTTCGATCACGCCTGGGATCTCAGCGAGCCGGCGCTCCAGCGGCGCCGCCACGGTCGCCGCCATGGTGGAGGGATCGGCGCCCGGCCGGCCCGCCGACACGCGGATGGTCGGAAACTCCACGTTCGGCAACGCCGCGACCGGCATGAACCGATACGCCACGGCGCCGACAAGAAACAGCCCGACCGAAAGCAGAATGGTCGCGATCGGTCGCTCAATGAACGGCAACGAAAAGTTCAGCGCGCCCTCCACCCGCCGTGCGGTCGGCAGGTCCCTACGACCTTGTCCGTACGACCTTTAGGCCGATCTTATCAGATTTATCGGAAAAAGAGCCGGTCACTGTCCGCGCGGCGCCTACTCCTCGACCTTGATATCCAGCGCCTTGACGACGGCGCCCCAGCGGGCCACCTCGGCAGCCACATAGCTTGTGAAGCCCGCCGCATCCGCATCGAGCGGTTCGGAGGCATCGTTCTCGGCAAGTTTGCGCATCTGCGGTTCCTTGAGGAAGGCGCGCGCTTCGCGGTTGATGCGGTCGGCGATGTCTGGCGCAAGCTTCTTCGGCCCCGACAGGCCGAACCAGGAGGCCATCACCAGTTCGGGGTAGCCGCTTTCGGCAAAGGTCGGGACATCCGGAAAAACCGGCACGCGGGCCGTCGACGTGATCGCGAGCGCGACCAGCGCGCCGCTGCGGACGTGCTCGCCGAGGGTCGTCACCGGCGAGAATATTGCAGGCAGATGGCCGGCAATGACGTCGGCGACCGCCGGAGCGCCGCCCCGATAGGGCACGTGTTGCATCGAAATGCCCGCCAGCCGCTGGAAATATTCGCCGCCGATATTGCCAAGCCCGCCGCGATTGGCCGCCGTGTAGGCGAGCTTTTGTGCCCGCGCCAGCGCGATGAATTCGGCGAGCGATTTCACGCCCAGCCGCGGATGGACGGCGAGCATATAAGGCGAGCTCGTCAGCATGACGACATGGCTGAAATCGGTAACCGGATCGTAGCCGGCATTGCCGGCGACCAGCGGCACGGTGAGGTTGGAGGCCGAATTCGACAGCAGCAGCGTGTGGCCGTCGGGCTCCGCCTGCGCCACCAACGCAGCCCCCAAGGCATTGCCGTTGCCGGGCTTGTTCTCGATGATAAAGGGCCGCCCGAACACCGCCTGGAAGTGGTTGGCCACCAGCCGCGCCGCCGCGTCCGAGGAGCCGCCGGCAGCGGCCGGCACAATGATGCGCACGAGACGGGCGGGCCAGTTTTGCGCTGAGGCCTCGGCGGGCGGAAGCAGCAGGATCGCCGTCAAGGCGGCGATTGCGATCCACGCCGTTCCATCAGGCCACCGTCCGGTGGAACGAGAGGGGGGGACTGCCGCCGGCCCGCCCGGATAGGACCCCTTCCCTGAGCATGCGGGGGAGGGCAGGCAGGAGGCCGCACCACCCCCTCCCTGCCTGCTGACGCGGGCCGACCTCCCCGCCTGAGGCGACGGTGGTGACCTCAGCGATTGCCGCGCGGGTGAGCACCACATCTCGTTGCTCCTTTGGCGTTTGCGTTCATGGGGCCGGCAGCTCCTCGCGCCACCAGCCGAAGCGCTGCATCACCGGCTCGTCGGTGACGCGCAACACAATGGCGTCGCCGGCTGCCTGGTGGCGATGCGGACACCACGCCGGCGCCGCAATGACATCGCCGCGCTGCCATTCAAACCGCTCGCCGTCGAGCGTGGAGACTCCCTCGCCCTGCACCACCGCATAGATATTGTTCGCCGTCGCACGATAGGGCGCGGTGCGGACGCCGGGGGCGAGCCGCATCATATAGAGCGCGGTGGTGGCGAGCGCCGGGTGGCCAAGCTCGACGTGCGTGCCGAACGGCCCGTCGGGTTGGGTTTTTGCTTCGCCGAGCGCCTGCAATGTAGCGCGAAGGGTGAAGACGAACGGCGAGTCCGACGTTGCCGGTACCGGCGCGGATTCCTCGGCCGCCTCGTTTTCCTCCTCGGCCGGTTCGAAGAACATCGGCTCCAACAGCTGCACCAGCGGCACATCGAGAAAATCGAGCCAGTAGGCGCATGCCTTGCTTCGATTGCCGTGGCCGTGGGTCGACCAGTTCGGCGTCAGCACCACATCGCCCGGTTCCATCGCGATGTTGACGCCATCGACCTGCGTATAGGTACCGGGCTCGGCATCGAGGATCAGACGGAGCGCATTCGGCGTATGGCGATGCGCCCGGGCCCACTCTCCGGGCATGATCATCTGATAGGCGGCGACCAGGGTGCGCACGGTGGCGTAGGCGTTGCCTTCGGCCGGGTTGAACAGGATGAGATTGCGCCGTTCCGCAAGCGCGGTGTTGATCAGCCGACCGGCGGCATCAAGCGCGCCGCGAGCCAGTTCGTATTTCCAATGGGCGGGCAGCAAAGTCTTTCGCGGCGCTGGCCACAGCGACGGCGTCGGTTTGTTCCAGCCCGCCCCCATGCCGACCGTGCCGAGCTTGCCGTATAACTGCTCCAGCGTGCCGCAACAGGCGAGATCAGCCGGCGATGGCAATGACATTTCAGAACCTCGTCGTTCAGTGGTCGCAGGTAAGGTGGGTTGAGCGCAGCGAAACGCGCGATAGGGCGGCCGCGGATGTCGCTTGGCTCAAGCTCTTGCTGTTCGCTGCTCGGATTGGCTTTGACGCACTCATTTGCTGCTACGCCGCTTTGTCCTCTGCTCCATCACGATCTGCGCCTGCGCCTTGGCGCACCACAGGTCCCAGGTCCGTTTCCAGGTGCCGGCGGAAAGCTGGCGCGCGCTCGTCGCCGCCACTTCGCGCTCGTCGAGATATACCACATTGCCGCCGGGTCCGGCGATCAGCATCGCCTGCATCTGCAGCTTTGCCGAGAGTTCGAGGTAGATGCTGCGCACCACCGCGAGCATCAGGGTTTCGCCGACCACCACGGCGCCGTGGCCGCGCATCAGCGCGGCCGGCTTGGTTCCAAGCGTGCTCGCCAGCGACGCCCCGAGATAGGGCGACTTGATGATCAGATCCCCGCTTTCCTGGAAATCGCGAATCTCGAAAGTCGGCACGCCCTCGCCGATAAAGGCCCCGGTGTTGAACAGCGGCCGGAGCGGCACGGTCGTCGCGCCGAACGGGATGACCGAAGGCGAGTGGTTGTGGACGACGGCGTTGATATCCGGCCTCCGTTTGAAAATCTCGCCATGGATGTAGCGCTCCAGATAAAGCGCGGCCTTTAGGTCTTTTACCGGATTGCTGTCGAGGTCGAATTCCAGAATGTCGTGCGCGGTCACAAGTTCAGGCGCCATGGCGCGCGCCAGCAAATAACGGTTCGGGTTTTTCGCCGTGCGCAGGCTCACATGCCCGTAGGCATCCACCACGCCGTGACCGGCGAGAATCCGGTAGGCCAGCACAAGGTCTTCCCGCTCGCTCATGGTGCGCCCTGCCTCGGATTGGCCGCGCGCTATCCTCCCGATTTCAAGCGGGTGGCGCAACCCCGTTGAGGATTGAACCCTCCCTCGATAAACCTTAAGGATAATTTTCGGCCGCCGCGACGGCTTAAAACGCGATCCGTCGCACCATCGCTGAGGGGGACGCCGATGACCGACAACTCCGATGCCGACGACGCTGCGCAATCGATCGGTGTCTTGGCGCGGGCCCGTGGCCTTGACCGCGCCTACGCGCTCTATCCCGATTTAGTCGCGGCCGCGGTCGCGCGCGGCACCGCATCTCTTGGCCCTCTGCCGGCGGATTTTTCCGCCACAATCGAACCTGCCGTGTCGTTCGATCCGGCCAAGTTCGCAGGCAACGACACATGAGCGATCTCGCCTATCTGACCATTGCCGAGGCCGCACGGCTGATAAAGGCTCGCCAGCTATCGCCTGTTGAACTCACCCGCGCGTTGCTGGCGCGCATCGCCGCGACGGATTCCACCTACCATGCCTATATCGCGGTGACCGGAGACCTCGCGATCGCGCAGGCCAAGGCCGCCGAGGCGGAACTGATGCGCGGCGACTGGCGTGGACCCATGCACGGGGTGCCCTACGCCGCCAAGGACATTTTCGACGTCGCCGGGATGGCGACCACCTGCCATTCCAAGCTGCGCGTTGATCATCGCGCTGCCTCCGACGCGACCGCGATCGTCAGGCTGCGCGAGGCCGGCGCGGTGCTGCTCGGCAAGCTGGCACTGCACGAATTCGCGACCGGCGGGCCGACGCGCGAATTGCCGTGGCCGGCTGCCTGCAACCCGTGGAATATCGATCTTCATCCGGGCGGCTCGTCGAGCGGCTCCGGGGTCGCGGTGGCGATTGGAACGGCGCCCGCAGCGCTCGGCACCGACACCGGCGGCTCGGTGCGCAACCCTGCCACCTGCTGCGGCGTGATCGGGATGAAACCGACCTTTGGCAGCGTCAGCCGCGCCGGCGTGTTTCCGCTCGCCTTCTCGCTCGACCATGTCGGGCCGCTGACGCGCACCGTCGAGGATAACGCCATCATGTTGCAGGCGATCGCCGCGCATGACCCGGCCGATCCGACGAGTTCGCCGCGCCGGACCGCCGATTTCACAGGTGACATCAATGCCGGCGTCAAGGGCCTGCGGATCGGCGTGATCGCCCATTTCTACGACGAGGACATGATCGCCGTGCCGGAGCAGAGCGCCGCCATCGCCGCCGCTGCCGACCAGCTGCGCCGGCTTGGCGCCGAGGTCAAACCGATCCGTTTGTCGTCCTTGCAACGCTATAGCGAATGCGGCCGCACGATCCTTATGGCGGAAGCCTTCGCGGTTCATGAGCGCGGCCTTAGGGAGCGGCCGCAGGACTATGCGGCGATCACGCGCCGCAAGCTGCTGCCCGGCGCCTTCATCCCGGCCGCGGACTACGTCAAGGCGCAGCAGCTGCGCACCGCGCTGTGCGCCGAATTCGCCGCCGCCATGCGCGACTTCGAGGCCGCCATCACGCTGTCAAGCCTCGATATGCCGTGCCGCATCGACGATGACGAGGCGATCGCCAAAACCTATGAGCGGCAGGCTCGCATGCCGTTCAACGTCACCGGCACGCCCGCCATTGCGGTGCCGACGGGATTCACCGCTACCGGCCTGCCGACCGCGATGCAAATCGTTGGCCGCGCATTCGCAGAGCCGATGGTCTATCGGGTGGCGCAGGCCTATTGCGAGGCGACGCGCTGGTGCGAGCGCCATCCGCTCGGGAAGCCGGCGGAGCAGAAGAGTTTTGTTGCCGAAGCCGACGTCACATATCAGCGGACGGAAGTTTGATTTATTGCTGCGGATGCTGCTGGTCCTAAAGAAGCTTTAAAGAATGAGCGGGAGTTCATGAGATGATAGTTCGCGTGCTCGATCCAACGAATGAGATGAGGGAAACCGGCGGCCGACCGGCCGCGCGCCTGTCCTCGCTGACAGGCAAGACCATCGGATTCATCTCGAACGGCAAACACGGAACCAAGCGCTACTTCACGGAGCTCGAACGGATGATGCGCGAGGACCTCGGGGTGGCGCAGGTGATGTGGCGGACGAAGTCGAATTACAGCGCGCCCGCCGACGCCGATATCATCGGCGAAATCCCAAACTGGGACGCCGTCGTCACCGGTGTGGGCGATTGAGGCAGCTGCTCATCGTGCAGTTTGCATGATGCGATTGCAGCGGAGCGTCAAGGGGTGCCGGCGATAGCCGTGATGACCGAGCGATTCATCACCGCGGCACAGCTCATGTGCCGGGCCCTTGGCATGGCGAACTACAGGTTTGTCGTCGTCGGTCACCCAATCTCCAGCGCGTGCGATGACGAGCTTTGCCAATACGCGCGGATGACCATCGCTCAGGCGCCCAGTGTGTTGTTGGGCTAGGCCGCGCCGCCTCAACGCAGAACAGATCACGTCGGATTTTCGAGTTTCGCACTACGCGGCCGACAAAGGCCGCCGCCAGAGGCGCCCGGCCCGGGATCGTCGCCGGAGTCATCCCGGTCGCGAGCCTGGCCGAACCAGTGCGGTCTGCTGCCTTACGATATCACCGGCAATCTTGACGGCCTCTCTCGAGATTTGCCGGAGCAACCCGGCAACCGAATTCTTGAATCCGGCAAAATAAATGGTTGTTTGCTCGGCCGACCCGTGGTCGCCGGGGTTGCTGCCATCGCCGTCTCCCAGAAAGCTTCGATAGTTGGGGCGATAGCCAGTGGCAAAGATGAGGGCGTCGAATTTGCGACCTCCTCCGTCGCTGAAGCTCGCGCCGTCGCTGGTGATCGCGCAGACGCCCGGTGCGACCTTGATTGCTCCTTCGGAAATTTTTCGAACCGTACCGACATCGATGACCGGAATTCTCGCCGAGCTGGCGACCCGCTGCAAAATACCTTCGTTCGGGCGCTTGAGGCCATGTTTCGAAAGGTCGCCGAGAGCCCAATCGAGAATACGCGGGAACAGCGTTTCGCTGGCCGCCGAAGGAAGTAGCTTGGTTGCCGTCAGCGCCACGATCTGAATAGGAATGCCGAAAAGATCGCGCGGAACGACGTGGACGCCGTTGCGCACCGAGATCGTCGTCCGCGCGCCGCCCTCCGACAGATCGAGAGCAATCTCGGCACCTGAGTTACCCATGCCGATCACCAGGACAGACTGGCCGACAAAGGGCTTTGCATTGAGGTAGCGGGCGGAGTGGATGACCTTGCCCTGGAACTTCTCCAGGCCCGGCAAGGACGGCATGACAGGCTCGGCATTGAATCCGGACGCCACGACGACACAGGATGCGCTGATCGAAGATTGCGTCGCTTCGATAAACCAGTCGTTCCGATCCCGCCGTACCGAGCGCACGGTCTCGCCAAAACGCGGCTTCAAACCGAAGTTCATGGCGTAGCGATCGAGGTAGGCTATGACGAGATTTCTTGGCACATAGCGCGGATAGTCCGCCGGAAATGGGAAGTAGGGCAGGCACGACAGCTGCTTGACGGTATGTAACTGCAGCCGCTGGTAGTGGCGATGCCACGACCAAGCAACCCTGTCGCCCCTTTCAAGAATGATGAAATTCACGCCGGCCTTTCGCAGACAGGCGCCGACCGCGAGTCCCGCCGGACCGGCGCCAATCACAGCAACGTCTGTCCGTTCCGGCATCTGCTGCGTTCGCCAGGACGATTCAAGTCTCCGAGCCCTGCATCAATTCTGCGTCTGCTTGAAGTAGCGCAGATCGGGCGGGGCCTGGTTCCTCCGCGCCGGCATCAACAGTCCGTCCGCGCTGAGGAAATAGTTTTCCTTGCCAAGCACGACCTGGTTATTGCCTTCGGCGCAGTAATATTCGCTCCAATTGGGACGGGGAGCGGAGCTGCGCCGGTAGCTCTTGTCTACCGTCCACGGCCGCGTCAAAGCATGGTCGATCACCGTGATCCGGTCGTGCAGAATGTGCGCATCGGTCTTGTCGAGATAGAAGCGCTCCTTGAATATCGACTGGTTGTCGAAGTGCAGCGGCAAGCCAGTGCCGTCGTAAGCGCGGGGACCTTTGAAACCGCGCGTTTCGACTTCAAGCACGTCGTAGCGGCCATCACCGTCCTCATCGATCCACTTGCCGATCGAGTAGCCCTGATAGGTGGGATCGATCGCACCGGGCCAGTCGCGTCCGTCGGTGAAGATTCGCCGATAGTGGTCTTCGCCGCCGATCAGCACATAGGTCGTTTCCGGCGTCACGACATATTCGAATTGCCCGGCCGACATCATGCGCGGCATGCCTCCGGCCCGGCATGTGGCGCTCGGATAGTTGCCGATGCCGCCGTTGGCCTGGTCGGCCATGCTGTCCTGCAGCACCTTGCGATACTCGGCGGTGAGCGGTGCCTGCTGCCCGGTTCCCCACGGCTTGGTCGGATCGAATTTCACCCTCTGACCTGGCAGGCCGGGAGTAAGGATGACGGTCCACTGGCCGCTCCAGTCGGGGTATTTCGCATCATCGGCGGCCTGCGCGCCGCCCGTCGCCGCCGCTCGCGCAGCGGCCACGACGAGCGCGGCAATCAAGCTTCGATACCACATGGCTTCCTCCCAAACTCACCTTGAACGGGCAAAATACACCCCTTGAGCCGCGGGTGGAACGCCATCGCGGCACACCGCGGCAGCCTGGTCGAGACCGGCGTAGCGACCGCTGAGCCCAAGCCGCGAGCGGCTCGGCGCCGGTGCCCGTCGTGATGGCCATTGGGCGAATCGGAGTGATGCCACCAGCGCTCAGCGTCAACACCGCACGCCGACTGCGGCGCTTCGGGAGTGGTCGGGCTTGTGCCACCCTGTACGGTCGGCGCCCGGCAGGATCCCCGACCCCACAGCGAACGCGCGCCGGCGGCGCCCAAAGGCTGACCTCAGTGGTAACCGATGTCACCGCGGACCTTGCCGCGAAACACCCAATAAGACCACCCGGTGTACATCAGGATGATCGGCAGCAGAAAAAGCGTGCCGACCAGAAGGAAAGCCTGCGTGCTCGGCGACGATGCGGCTTCCCACAGCGTAAATCGGTATGGCACGATCATCGGCCACAGGCTGATGGCAATCCCGATGTAGGACATCACGAACAGGCCGATTGCGCCTGCAAACGGCGCCACCTCCGAGCGGTTTGTGAGTGCGTGCCATTCCCAAAGGGCCAGCAGCGCGGTGATGATCGGAACCGGCGAGAGAAAGGCGATGTTGGGCCACGAGAACCAGCGCCGGGCGATATCCGGTTCCATCAGCGGCGTCCACAAGCTCACCACGGCAATCGCAAACAGGACGCCGAACAAGCACCGGCGTCCCAATCGCCGCGCCCAGTCCCTGAGCGGGCCTTCTGTCTTGAGCACTAGCCAGCCGGCGCCGAGCAGGCTGTAGCCGAAAATGAGCCCGATGCCGGTAAAGATCGAGAAGGGCGTGAAGCAGTCGAGCGAGCTGCCGGCGAACTGACGCCCCGCTGTCTGAAAACCCTGGATGAAAGCACCGAGTACAATTCCTTGCGCGAAAGTGGCGATCGCGGAGCCATAGCAGAAAGCGTGATCCCAGAAAGTCCGATGCTCGGCGTCCCTGTAGCGGAATTCGAAGGCAGCGCCGCGAAAGATAAGCGCGAGCAGCATCGCCAGGACAGGAAAGTAGACCGCGGGAAGTATTATCGCGAAGGCCAGCGGGAACGCTGCCAAAAGTCCGACGCCGCCAAGCACGAGCCAGGTCTCGTTGCCGTCCCAGATCGGCGCAATCGAATTCATGACGAGGTTACGTGAGACTAGATCCGGTGCGAACCCGTAGAGGATCCCCACCCCGAGATCGAAACCGTCCAGCAAGACGTAGAAGAACACGCCGAGGCCAAGGATGATTGTCCACACGGGCACGAAGTCGAGAACCGGTGAGATCATGATGACACGCTCCCTTGCGAGGAGGGGAGCGCCTCGACGGGACGCTGCGGCCGGCCAGCCTCAACGGGGTCGGGTTCAATGAACGCCTCGAGGGGGCCATTCCTCACGATCCTCGCCATCACCGCAACGCCGAACGGGAACATGATCAGATAGACGACGCCATAGCCGACGAGCGAGAGAACGACATCGAAGCCGGTCAGAGAGGGAGATACCGACTCCGACGTGCGCAATAGCCCATAAACCGTCCAGGGCTGTCGCCCGACCTCGGTTGTGGTCCAACCGGCGAGCACCGCGAGAAAGCCGAGCGGAGATGCGAGCATGCAGATCCACAGGAACCAATTTGCGTCGAATAACCGCCGCCGCGCCCGCAACCACCAGCTGGCGACAATCACCGCGAGCATCAGCAGGCCGATCCCTACCATGATCCGGAACGCAAAAAACGGAATCGCGACCGGGGGACGCTGGTCGGCGGGCCAATCTTTGAGGCCGCGCACGATGCCATCGGGATCATGCGTAAGGATCAGGCTGCCGACCTCTGGAACGGACAATACGTAACGGTTCGTTTCCGCCTTGTCGTCCGGAATCGCGAACAGATTGAGGCCGACGCGACGACCTGTGTTCCAATGCGCCTCGATCGCCGCCAGCTTTGCCGGCTGATATTCGAGGGTATTGAGGCCATGCGCATCGCCGAGGAAGATCTGAAGCGGGACCAGAACCGTGAGCAGCGAGAGCGTCATCGGCAACATCGTCCGAGCTTCCTCCGCAAACCGCCGGCGCCAAAGGTAATAGGCCGCCACGCCGACGACAACGAAGCCGGTGGTGATGTAGAAAGCGACCACCGTATGGCCGAGGCGATACGGGAAAGACGGGCTGAAGATGACTTGTAGCCAGTCCTTCGGAAAGAACCGACCATCGACAATCTCATAACCGGCCGGCGTTTGCATCCAACTGTTGGTCGCCAGGATCCAGAACGAAGACAGAATGGTGCCGAGCGTCACCAGCAGCGCCGAGATGAAGTGGGCCCAACGTGGCACGAGCTTGCGGCCAAACAGCAGCACGCCAAGAAAGGCGGACTCCAGGAAGAACGCTACCAATGCCTCGTAAGAAAGGAGCGGCGAGAGCACGTTGGCAGTGACATCGGAAAACCTGCTCCAGTTGGTGCCGAACTGGAAGGGCATGACGATGCCCGACACGACGCCCATGCCAAACGACACCGCGAAGATCTTGATCCAGAACGTTGAGAGTCGGAAGTAGATCTCGCGCCCTGTGACGAAATGCAAACCCTCGAGAACGGCAATATAGGACGCGAGCCCCACCGTGAAGGCCGGCAGAAGGATGTGCCAGGCTATCACCCAGGCGAACTGCAACCGCGACAGCAACACAGGATCGAGGCTCATCCCGTCGTTCCAGTCTGCATAGCCGTGATGGGCAAAAATCGCGCTCCGGGACTATGCCGTGTTTCACTTGGGCTTGCCTTGCCAGGATGTCAATTCGACATTGCGCGACAGCACCTGCGGGCGAAACTCATCACCCGGCGCGACCGAGTTATAGCCAAAACCATGGCGCCATCACCGGTCCCACCGATCTCGATCAGCCTGATAGGGGCGACTCCGCGCAGCGGTTTTAGCCGGACAAGACAAGCCGCCCGGTCTCATCCAGGACGACAGCTCCTGCGAACCCGCGGCTTTGCCGATCGAGCGTCTGTTGCAGCCAGACAACGTCCTGGCGCGACGGTCGGACAAGCTGAAAATTGCGGATCTGGAGAGGAACGATTTCGAGGCTGACAACGTTCGCGCTCAGTGCGTCGATGCTGGCGAAGTACATCAAAGCCAAGTCGTCACGATACCGTTCGTAGCCGCCGATACCCTCGTAGTCGTTGAGAAAATCGCCGCAGCCATAAAGGATGAGCCGGTCCCGATAGACCTCGATGCCCTTTGCATGATGCGACGAGTGACCGTGAACGACCGACACACCAGCCTCCTCGATCAGCGCGCGGCCAAATCGGCGCTGAGCTTGCGGCACGTCATAGCCCCAATTTGGTCCCCAATGGATGGAAACCACGATGACATCGCCTGGCTGTCGCACGCGCGCGATCTGTTCGGCGATGCGCCCGACACCGGCCAGCGAAAGATCGCCCAGGAAATTGATGCCCGGCAGGTCGGCGGTCGCAGCCCAGTCCCGCGGCACGCCGCTGGAAGGGCAGGCCAACGAAAACACCAGCACGCGCCCTTTGGGGCGAAGGTCCAGCACCGCCGGCGCGGCCGCTTCATCGAAATTGAGGCCGGCCCCGGCAGTCTTGATGCGCAGACGCGCCAGTGTCGCCAGTGACTCCATCAGTCCGGCGCGACCCCAGTCGAGAACGTGATTATTGGCCAACACGCAGCAGTCAATCGCGGCTGCGGCCAGGCAGGCGGCATTTTCGGGACTCACGCGGTAATTGATGCCCTTGGGGATGTAGTCGTTGCTGCGGGTGACGCTCGTTTCGAGATTGATAAGGCGGCCGTCCGGCCGCGCACGGCTCCATTCGTCAACAGCCGCACCCCAGACATATGACGGATCGACAGGCCGCGGAACCGGCCCATTTACCGCCTCGGCGAGCTGCACGTACTCCATTGCCGAACGGACCTGCGGCTCGTGCAGGGCCGGATCACAGGGAAACCCGAGTATCTGATCGATTCCCCGGCCGATCATGACGTCACCGCACAGGAACAACCGCATGACCGGCTTCTGAAAGCTTGATCGCGCGACAGCGGCGTGGACGTCCTGAGGCTCTGCCATGAATTGCGACACCTATCGCGGCGCACCAACCGGTCAAGAATTAAGTCGTGGGGGTCGTCCGATGCCAGGCTCCCGACTGCTGGCGTTTTCTGTCACGGCACCTCGCTCGGGAACACAGGGGTGGGCGCGGCGCAGGAAAGCGGGTCTGTTGCCCACCCGACAAGCGGTGATCGAACTCCGCGACCGCAAACCATTGCGATAACTTCCCGTTCTGTCCTGGGCGAAATCAAAGTGTTCCATTTCGCTTCAAATAATCGGAAGATGAAGTGCGAGAGAGACAATGAGGCACGGCACTGCATCATGCGGCCGCTTCTGCACCCGATACTGGTCAATGGCCGATCCGGCGACCCGGCGGTTTATATTGAAACGCTGTTTGAGAAACACGCGATCCTGTTCGACCTCGGCGATATTTCGCCGCTGTCGCCGCGAAAGATCCAGCGCGTCGACCATGTGTTCGTGTCGCACGCTCATATCGACCATTTTTTCGGCTTCGATCGCCTGTTAAGGCTTTTGGTCGGCCGGGAGAAGCAGGTCGCGCTCTACGGACCAATAGGTTTCATCGATCAAGTGCATCATAAGCTTCAGGCCTACCGTTGGAATTTGTTCGACCGCTATGTCGCTGATCTCGTCTTCGTCGTGACCGAGATCGCATCGTCCTGCGAGAGCCGCAGTGCCCGGTTCCGGCTCAGCAATGCCTTTGCGGCGGAGCCGGTCGGCACCGCGGTGATCATCGAGAAGGTGATCTGCAGCGAGCCGTCCTTTCGCGTGTCGGCTGCCATCCTGGAACATGGCACGCCTTGCTTGGCCTTCGCCATCGAGGAGGCAGCTCACGTCAACGTCTGGAAGAGCAGGCTTGCCGAGTTGGGGCTCCCGATTGGACCTTGGCTGCGCGAACTCAAGCAGGCGGTGATAGAGGGGAGGCCGGGTCACCATCTGTTTCGGGTTCCCGCTGGGTCGGGCTCCTCCGAGGCGCGCGAGATGCCGCTTGCTGTCCTGAGCAGCGTACTGACGGTCACGCCCGGTCAAAAAATCGCGTATGTGACCGATGCGGCCGACACCGCCACCAACCGCACGGCCATCATCGGCCTCGTCCGAAATGCGGATCTGTTGTTCATTGAGGCTGCGTTCGCGCAGGCCGATGCCGGATTAGCCGCCCAACGGTCGCATCTGACCACCGCGGCGGCCGGAACTATCGCGCGCGACGCCCAGGTGCGCCGGGTCGAGCCGTTTCATTTTTCGGCGCGCTATGGGGGGCAAGAACAGGGGATGCTGAACGAGGTTCATGCCGCGTTTGCCGGCGGATGCCCGCAGCGAAGCCGATCCGTCAGCGCCGACCCGACACGCTGAGGGTCGGCAAGCCAGGATTTCCAGCACCCTGCCGGTTCACGGGTTCGCCTTGCACAGCGCCATACGCTCGTGCAGACGGACTTGCGCGGGCGCACGAACCCAAACCGTCAGCAGGGGTCCGGCCCGCCGTTTATTTTTTGCGGCCAAGGCGAGAGACAAAAGGGCCGCCACCCGTCATGCGCGCTAGGTTTCGCTCCGCTTGCTTGCCTCTACCTGCCGAGCCGGCGTCTCCGGGGTAAGCCCGCCGCGCCGGCGAGCGAAGGTCTCGGCGCCATTCTCGTCCCAGCGCCCCTCGACGGCGCGGGCGGCGTGGCGCTCCCAAGCCTCGTCCCATTCGCCGAGCGAATAACCATGCCACGGCGGCTGCGGCGTGAGTGACGGCAGGCCGAGCTCCTCCCACATGGCGCGCGCACGCTCCATGTAGGGCCGCGCCGGCAGCGCCAGCGGCGGCATCGGCGCCTTCAACGTGGCATCGACCA
>JASHRR010001036.1 GCA_030037185.1 Xanthobacteraceae bacterium
CTTCGATCTTGACGCTATCGTCCAACTGCCGCACATGAGATAGAGGCGCTTGAACCCGCGCGGGGAATGGCATGACCGACACGACGGCATCAACTGCACCTTGCATACCCCTGGGCCAGGCAAGTCGCGGGTTCTGCGGGCGGATTGATGGAATTCACGTCCGCGAAGATACGCACGGCTTGGCGGCGCCCGAAATCGAGAGCCGTTTGCTCGAGCTTGGATTCGTTGAGGGCGCCGAGATCAAAATCCTCCACGAAGGCCCGATTGGCCGTGATCCCATAGCCGTGCGTATCAACGACACCACGGTGGCACTGCGGCGCCGCGAAGCGATGGCGATCCTGGTGACTCCATCGAAGCGATCCGCATGAGCACGCAAACCGAAATCGCCGCGCCGTATTTCGCGCTCGTCGGCACTCCGAACAGCGGCAAGACCGCCTTGTTCAACGCCCTCACCGGCAGCCGGCAGAAGGTCGCCAATTATCCCGGCGTAACGGTCGAACGAAAAGCCGGAGCGCTGCAAACGCCGTCCGGCCATCGCGTCCATCTCATCGACCTCCCCGGCACCTATTCGTTGCGCGGTCGCAGCCCGGACGAGGAGATCACGCGCGACGTGGTGCTGGGCCGTCTTGCCAGCGAAGCGAGCCCGGATCTGCTGCTGTGCGTGGCCGATGCCACCAACCTGCGGGTGGCGTTGCGGCTGGCGATCGAGCTCAAACGCGTCGGCCGACGGCTGATGCTGGTGCTGAACATGATCGACATTGCCCGCCGGCGCGGCATAGAGATCAATCTCGACCGCCTGTCGGCCGAGCTTGGGGTGCCGGTGGTCACGTCGACGGCGGTGCGCCGCGGCGGCACGGAAGAATTGCTTCGCCGCATGGATGAGATGGCCGCAGGCCGATCAGAAGCATCGGGCGAAAACACCTGGAAGCCCATGACCGCCGGCGAACTGCGTGCTGCTCAGCGGGAAGCGGACCGGATCATCGCTGCCGCGGTGGGTACGCCGGCGCGACCGGACACGGTGAGTGGCCGCGTCGACGCCGTGCTCCTCCATCCGGTGGCAGGACTGTTCATTCTGCTGGCCGTGTTGTTCGTGATGTTCCAGGCGGTGTGGATTTGCGCAAAGCCGCTCGGAGATTTGATTCAGGATGCTTTTGACGTGCTTGGCGTGGCAGCACACGACGCATTGCCAGAGGGTCTGCTGCAGAGCTTCATTCAGGACGGCGTGATTAAAGGCGTCGGCACCGTGATCGTGTTCCTGCCCCAGATCCTGATCCTGTTTCTCTTCATTCTGATGTTGGAGGATCTCGGCTACATGGGGCGCGCGGCGTTCCTGATGGACCGCATCATGGGCGGAGCGGGCCTCCATGGCCGCGCCTTCATACCGTTGCTGTCGAGTTTTGCCTGTGCGATCCCGGGCATCATGGCGACGCGGGTTATCGACAACCCCCGCGATCGGTTGACCACGATCCTGGTGGCGCCGCTGATGACCTGCTCGGCGCGGATTCCCGTATACACGCTGATCATTTCGGCGTTCATCCCGGAGACGCAGCTGTGGGGATGGGTGAGCCTGCAGGGGTTGGTCATGTTCGCCCTCTACGCGGCAGGGATCGTCAGCGCGCTTGCGGTGTCCTTCGTCGCCAAGCGCTTCTTTCTCTATGAGAACCACACCCCGCCCTTCATGCTCGAGTTGCCCGCCTACAAGCTGCCGAGCGCGCGCAGTGTGGTGATTGGGTTGTATACCCGCGCCAAAATGTTCTTGCAGCGGGCCGGGACAACCATTTTTTCGATGATGGTGCTGATCTGGTTCCTGGCCTCCTTCCCGCGCCCCCCCGAAGGGGCCGAAGGGCCGGCGATCGATTATAGCCTCGCCGCGATGATCGGCGGCGCAATGCAACCGATCCTGGCGCCGGTTGGATTCAACTGGCAGGTTAGCGTCGCGCTGATCCCCGGGATGGCAGCGCGCGAAGCCGTGGTTGGAGCGCTGTCGACAGTCTACGCCATCGAGGGTGGCGAGCAGGCGGTAGAAAAGGTCGGCCAGGCGCTCACCACCAACTGGAGTTTCGCGACCGCGCTCGCGATGCTCGCGTGGTACATTTTTGCTCCGCAATGCGCCTCCACGCTGGTGACGATCCGGCGCGAGACGGGGAGCTGGCGATGGATGGCCATCACCTTCGCTTATATGCTGGCCCTGGCCTATGTGGCGGCGTTCGTCACCTACAACGTTGCGGTCGCGCTCGGTGCGGGGTAGGACGCGTTTGGTGCACGCATTGGCCGAACTGAGGCCATAATATTGCGCTTAAAGCGCTCTGCTGGGTCATGGGTGGGTTTGTCTCGGCCGTCTACGTCTTGCTAAAGCAACCCTAGCAACGGCGACCCGGATTGATCGCAGCGAACCGGGCGGGCTCAGCAATGAGGCAACGCCGCTCCCGGCTTGCTGGCGCTGCAATCGGGCTGCAGGCTTCGGTGGGTGCATTTCGATCATGCACGAGCGGCCGTAGCATGGGCATAAGTCGGCTACCGCAGCCCTGCCGTCCGAACAAAAACGCCAGTAGTCGAGTAGTGCGGCATGGATCTGCCTCTTTGCGAGCTGCCGCAAATACGGCGCGAGATTGGCGTGCGAGCGGTCCGGCGGCGGCACGTCATCTACATTGCGGGTTATGAGCCGCGCAGCGCAACGGGCTATTACCGGTTGCTGGAGCGGGAGTGTGACCGCTTTCAAACGCGTTTGGCCGGTTTCGCTGACCGTCAAGCCCGTCGACCTCGCTTCGCAAGATTTTGCCCGCTGGCTCGTCGCTGCGCGCGCAACGAATTGGCGGGTGTCCACCACCTATGATTTTCTCCGCTTCGACAACTTCATCCAGTCCGATCTGGCTGAGCCGCTCATCCGCCATATCCTGCGCTCGCTCGGCTGGGTCATCGACGACCTTGCGAGCGGTGCCCTGTTGCGCATCTTTTGCGCGTCGTGGCGCTTTGGCCCCATCTTCTGTTTGTGCAATCGGTGTTGCTGGCCTGGCTGGCGCTCGCAGCCGCAATTGGGTTAGGCGCCGGGTGCGTGGTCACCGACCATCTCGGTTTGTCTACGCCCGCCGGCATTGTTACGGCTTTAGTTGCCGCGCTCGCGTCTTTGCTTGCGCTGCAGCCCGTTGC
>JASHRR010001037.1 GCA_030037185.1 Xanthobacteraceae bacterium
GGCCTGCGCGTACGGTCTCACATCACTGACAAATTGTCTAATCTTGGCACGGCCATTTGTTGCGCATCGCCGCGAGCGCAACCAGTCGGAAATCCTGACCGGCGGCGTCCGGGTTTGCATCAATGAAGCCGCTGATCGCTTGCACAATCTGTTCAGGCGTTGCCGTAGTTGGATGACAAAACTTGAGATCGTCGGGCAGCACCCGGCTGACAAACGACAGGGTCGCAACAATTCCCATGCAGCGACCGCCGGTAGGACTTTGCGTATCTGTTTTCAGTGCTGCAATGCAGTGCGGCAGCATGGCCTGAGCACTGGCGGTGTCTTGGCCGAACGCAGCTGACACGTTCAATGTCAGCGCAAGCAACGAGATCGAGATCAAAGAACGCATTACAACCCCCGCACGAGC
Source organism: Xanthobacteraceae bacterium (assembly GCA_030037185.1). The sequence goes on from JASHRR010001037.1 coordinate 407, forward strand.
GCTCAATCACCAAACAACATCGCTATATCGGCATCCCGGCCGGTATGGCAGTCGCCGGATGCGCACCGCGACCAAGTCGTCGCCACCAACGGGCGGTGCGCCTGCCACGGTTCGGCGAACAATCGCGCCCGATTGCTAGCGTTCCGGAGCCGAGGCGCTGGGTAGGTTATACTTCCGGGAGCGCGCATTGAGTTCTTCGACCCGCTCAACCATGCGCGAAGTCTCCCGGCTCAGAGCGCCTTTTTGCGCTTCCGTCATTCGTCCGGTGCCTTTCAATTCGGCCAGGGCTTTGTCGACGGCTCCGAGCGCAATGTTCACCACCGGCGGGGTCTGGCCGATGGCGATTCGGGCTGCCTTCATGGCGGCTGGAGATGCCGGCACATTGGCGCCGCCGATCACCGCCATCAGCGGTTTCTTGATCATGTCGGCTGCCTTGACATAGTCCTGCGCGGTAGGCAATCCAATCCACACGGCGTCGGCACCGGCCTCGGCGTAGGCGGCGGCCCGATCGAGCATCTCGGTGTAGGAATTGTTGGGAGTGGGAGCAAGGCAGCGCGCGATAAGAACCATATCCGTCCGCGCGTCCGCCGCAGCGTGGATATTGTCGATCATTCTGGCTTTAGGAAAGACACCCGGCACCGAATAGGCAGTGGCGCGGTTGAGGGGCATTCGGTCATCAAAAGCCGCGCAGGCGATGCCGCCTCTTTCGGCCTGTTTGGCGAAGCGGTAGACATTGAGGGGAGTGGCGCCGAAATCGTCCACATCTGCGAGCACCGGAATGTCTACGTTCGCGGCGATGACACTGTCATATTCAATAATCTCGGACACCGTGACAACCGCCTGGTCCGGCAGGGCGAGTAATTCCAGATTGGTGGCGCTGCTGCCAACAAACACACCCTTGAATCCGTGCCCCTCGATCAGACGAGCCGTCAGGACATCATAAGCGTTGGCACAGATTAGCGGCTCCGGGCCATTCATCAACTCGCGAAAGCGTGCACCCATTGATTTGGGCGCCGGGCGCGCCTGCGGCTCAGCATCAGCTGCGGAGAGCGGACCGGCAGCCGCCATCAATCCCGACGCTGCCAGTCCCGCTACCTGGACAAACTCGCGTCTATTCGTACGTCTGGCCATCATCGCCCCTCGAAGGTTGTGATCGTCACGCTCGGCTAAATCGACATTACCAGATGACTCGGTCGAAGCGGAATATACCGATTTTCCGGGGCCCGCTGAAGGGGATCTCGAAAAATGCCGTCGCCGCCGTCTGCCGGCATCTCAGCCCAGGATCGAAACGGGAACAAAGCGCAAATCGCTGCTGACGGCATTTCCTTTCTTGCGGGGGGCCTCATTGGTCGACGCACAATTCGCCAGAAGATGAACGCGCCGCTTGCCCGCTGTGCAATGCAAGCAGCGCGTTGCGGGATGTGGAGGAACGCCTCAGTTCTTGGCGACGGCGGCGCTCTGGCTGAGCCAATCGATGATGAGATCGGCAATCTTCAGATTGTTCTTGTCCATCATCATCATATGGCCGTTGCCCTTGATGCCCAGCGCGGGCAGGTACATGAACTTTGCGGTCCCCCCGGCGCCGTTGATGGCCGCGACCGATTCGTTGCACAGCTTGCGGCGCTCATCATTGTTGGGGCCGGTCGAGCCTTCCGTGTAGTCGCCGAACACGATGAGCGTCGGCACGTGGCGGAAGGATTTCGACACGTCATCGGCGCTGAGCGGCCCGCAGCTGCCCTCGACATCGACGAAGGCGCGCACCTTGTCGGCATGCTGGCGGATGAGGTCGAGCCCGTAGGCGCCCGATTGGGAATGCACCAGCACGATCGCGGGCCCGGTCTTGTCGAGGAGCGCCCCGAGCGCCTTGACGGTATTGGCGCCGCCGCCCGCGAGCATGGTCTCGGTGTTGGGCACGAGCTGCGCGTAATACTGGTCCTGCGCCTCGACCGGGAATTGACCTCCTTCGTAGCGCGTCGGATATTGCGAGCCGAAGCGGAAATTCGCGAAGGCGCGCTCGCGGGTGAACAGCGGTACTGAGGGCAGGAGGGAAGCATTGGATTCCCGTCGCGCCCGGTTGATCGGGGTGGGATCGAAGCCCGAACGGCCGCGACCGACATGGTCGACGACATAGACCGGGAAATTCTTGCGCGCGAAATAGGTTGCCCAACCTTCGCGACCGTCAGGCGTGGTCTCATAGGTGACGCCGGTGTGACCCGATCCGTGCACCATCACGATGGGCGGTGCGGAGACGTTCTTGGGGATACGGTATTGCACATACATCTGGTCGATCATGATGTGGCCCGGCGGCGCCGCTCCGGTCGGGGGCGAATCCGGAAATGCGGTCGCGGCCGCCTGTCCGCCGACGAAGAAAACCCCCTCGTCCTGGAGCTCCAGCGGGCCGCCGAGCGAGCCGGCCGCCGCCGCGGTGATCACGCCCGCAGTCAGGCCGGCGGTTAGCAAGATGATGCTCGTCGTGCACAGGTTTGCATTTGCGCTCATGATGAAATCCTCCCAGGGAGTTGCGATCCGGGAACTTCGCCCAAGACTGCGCTCAGCGCTGTGACGGTCGGCAGCGGCGTTGCCGCACCCAACCGAGAACTGCTTAATAGCATGCAAAGACAGCCCGGAGTTAGCGTAAGTCGAGGTATCCTTGGCGAGAAATGACCCGCCCGGTCTGGAGTGCTTGATTGCCCGATCACAGGCGAGCGGCACTGCCCGGGTCAGCAGGATTGCGTTATGATGGCTCTCGGACACCCGCGGTGTTGTCCGCGCCTTCGATCATACTGATGCCGGCGCTCGCGCCAAACTCGCGATGGGAGGACCAAACATGGCACGCTTCTCCGCAGTCCGAATTCCGGGGACCTCGACGGGACTCAATGCGACACCCGGCGCGGCCATCCGCGCCGCCGCTCTCGCGACCACCGTGCTGGGGCCGGTGGCGCCTTGCTGGGCGGCCGAGGTGACGGCGGACCGGCTGGTCAATGCCGACAGGGAACCGCAGAACTGGCTGATGAACCACCGCACCTATGACGGCCAGCGGTTCTCCCCGCTCGCCCGGATCGACCGGGGCAACGTCAAGAACCTCAAGCTCGCCTATGCGGTTCCGCTCGGCGGGGCGGCAGGCAATGAATCGGTGGAGGCGACCCCGCTCGTCGAGAATGGCTTCCTCTACATCACCGACGGCTGGGGCGTCCTCTACAAGATCGATGGCACCTCCGGCGAGGTCGGCCGCATCGTCTGGCGCATGGACCCCAAGCAGGAGAAGCCGGCCAATAATCGCGGCGCGGCGTTTTGGGGCAATCTCGTCATTTCGCCCGCCAACTGGCCGGCGCGCATCATCGCGACTGACAAGGAGACCGGCAAGGTCGTGTGGGAAACAAACGTCTCCTTCGGCGAGGCGCAGCTGCGCATCACCGCAGCCCCCCTCGCGATCAAGGACAAGATTATCATCGGAGCATCTGGCGGCGACAGCGGGGTGCGCGATTGGGTCGCGAGCCTGGACGCGGCAACGGGCAAGGTCTTGTGGCGCAAGTTCACCATTCCGGCGCCGGGCGAGCCCGGCAGCGAGACCTGGAAGGGCACCAACAATGCCTGGCAGACCGGCGGCGGCGCCGTCTGGGTGACCGGCACCTACGATCCGGACACGAACCAGACCATCTGGGGCACCGGCAATCCGGTGCCGATGTTCGATCCGACTTATCGACCTGGCGACAATCTTTACACCAACAGCGCCATATCCTGGGATCCCGAGACCGGTGCCATGAACTGGTATTTTCAGTACACGCCCGGCGACTTATGGGATTACGACGAGGTCGGCACCCATATTCTGATCGACAGCGAGGTTGCCGGCCAGTCGCGCAAGCTCGTCACGCACTCGGCGCGCAACGGTCACCTCTACACGATGGACCGCCACAATGGGCAGATCATCGGCGCCAAGCCCTATATGGAGGTCAACTGGACCAAGGGAATCGATCAGAAGACCGGCAAGCCGATCGAGTACAACCCCAGCAATGACATTCAGACCTATGCGGGCGTCGGCAACCTCACGCCGGGCGCGCCGCTCAAGCAGGTCTGTCCGTCCATCCAGGGCGGCAACAATTATTGGCCAAGCTCTTACAGTCCGAGGACCAGGCTCATCTACATTCCGGCCTTGACGGGCTGCCATAATGTCGAGGTCGATCGGACCAAGCACAATGCCGAGCGCGGCTGGAATGGCGGCAACGCCAGCGCGGTCGGGCGCATGGAAAGCAACCTCACGGCCGTCGATCCGGTGACCCAGGAGATCAAGAAGAACCTCCACCTGCCGTACCCGAACTTTTCCGGCGTGCTGTCCACCGGCGGCGGCCTCGTCTTCGTCGGCCTGATGGATGGCACCGTGGCAGCATTGGACGACACCTCGCTCGACGAATTGTGGAAGATCAATATCGGGTCCGCTTTCTCGGCGCCGCCCATGACCTTTGAGGTCAACGGCAAGCAATATGTGGCGATCGCGTCGGGAACGGACCCGGCGAGTGGCAAGCGCCGGCGGGCCAATGCGCCGGAACTCAATGAACAACGCAACGCCACGGTGTTATACGTGTTTGGACTGTGATCGAACGCGGTGCCGCAGCGGTTGGAGCCTGCGTGGCGGCCCCTCGCATACCCGGACGACCGTGGCGCGCCTATTCTGCCCGGTGGGCGCCGGGGTCACAGGTGGTTGGCGTGCGGCATCGATCCTGTCCACTTCAGTCGCGACGAGCTCTCACGTTCTCGGCAGTCGTGAAGCGGCGATGCCATGCCGGCGCCTCCACCCGTTATTCTTTGGTCAAGGTTTGCGGATCGAAGGCTCAATTCCCCATCGGGGCCGTGGCGGCCCTTCGCTCCCTGGCTAGCCTCCTACGGTCCCCTGGGGCCGTTTGGGGTGCTGAGGGCCCATCTGCCGTCTGGCGTATGCGGACGGGGTCATCGCATTCGCGGCGATTGCCTTTTGACACTCGGCAACGCTTGATCAGCCCGCCGACCCCGTGGTGAACGCGTGCGAGGCGGAAAAATGCCACAAACACCTCGATTCAATCGGCATTGAACCATAACAGCGCCCGGCGAGTGCCATGACGTTACCTGCCGTGAGGAATGATAGGCAGCTGCGCGTTCATGTCGAGGAGACATTTCAGATCGCCTGGGGTCTGCACACCGACGGCAAATTGTGCGAGGCTGACAGACTTTATCAATTCATCCTGGCGCAGAGGCCAAGCCATTACGGCTCGCTGTTTCGCTTGGGCCTGCTTCGCGCTCAAGCAAACAAAATGGACGAAGCGGTTCATCTGTTCGGGCGGGCGGTCGCAGCGGAGCCCAAATCAGCCGATGCCCTCGGATGGTTCGGTATCGCGCTTGCAGCGCTTGATCGGCACGATGAAGCCCTCGCATCCTACCAGAAGGCATTGTCGATCGACCCCGAACATGCCGTGATCCACAATGCGCTTGGCTTGGCGCTTCGCAGGAGCGGGCGGATCGAGCAAGCGATTTTTCACTTCGAACGCGCCATCGCAATCAAGCCCGACTTTGCGTCGGCGCATTTCACCTTGGCCGCCATTCTCCACGGTCTTGGTCGCATCAGTGAAGCGGCGACGCACTACCAGAAGGTTGTGGCCGTCCAGCCGCATAATTACCGGGCCCACAACGACCTCGGGATCGTCTTCAACATTCTCGGCCGTATCGAGGATGCTGCCCGGGCCTATGAAAAAGCTTTGCAATTTGCACCGCGTGAGACGATGATCCACCATAACCTCGCCCACCTGCGGCGCTTCACGCCCGGCGATTCGCGCCTTGCACCACTGGAAAAGCTGGCCGAGGACATCGCGGCCCTGGACGCGAAAAGCCAGATCTTCTTACATTTCGTATTGGGTAAAGCTTTCGGTGATCTTGGGCAGTATGAACGGTCGTTCCGCCATTTGCGCGAAGGAAACTCGCTCAAGCGCGCGCAGCTTGCCTATGACGAGGAGCAAGTGCTGAGCCTGTTACAGCTCATTCGCACGACCTTTACCCGCGAGGTGATGCAGCAGAAATCCGGCGGGGGATGCCATTCGGACACCCCGGTGTTTGTCGTCGGCATGCCGCGTTCGGGCACAACGCTAGTCGAGCAAATCCTGGCAAGCCATTCCAAGGTCTACGGCGCCGGAGAGGTCGAAACTTTCGATCAGGTGATCGGGAAATTCAGATCCCAGAATAACATTGCCGCAGAGTTTCCGGGCATGGTTTCGGCAATGTCGTTGGAGGCCCTGTGTCACCTCGGCTCGCATTACGTCGAATTGACAAAATCCGCCGCCCCCGCGATGGAGCGGATCGTCGACAAGCTCATGGGAAACTTCAAAAATGTCGGGCTTATTCATCTGGCGTTGCCAAATGCCCGTATCATCCACGTCCGCCGCGATCCGGTCGACACCTGCGTGTCCTGCTTCTCTTTGCTGTTCACCGGCGACCAGTCATTCACCTACGACCTTGGCGAACTCGGCCGTTACTACCGCGGTTACGCGACCCTGATGGAACACTGGCGCAGCGTGCTGCCGCATGGCGTGATGATCGATGTTCAATATGAAGATCTGGTTGCCGATCTCGATGGGCAGGCGCGCGCCATTGTCGATCACTGCGGTCTAGAGTGGGAGGATGCCTGTCTTGCCTTCCACAAGACCGAGCGGCAGGTGCACACGGCGAGTGCGGTCCAGGTCCGCCAGCCTATCTATCGGACCTCGGTCGGGCGCTGGCGTCACTACGAGAACTTCCTGCGGCCGTTGATGGAGGCTTTGAAGGGCACCTGACGGCGCCGGCACCGTCCAAGGCGGCAGCCGATGAACGCCGCCGAGGACCGCAGGACGAAAGTCGCCGACGCGGCAATCGAGCCCAAATCGAATGCAGCGGATGTCCGCGACATGGCTCACGGACGCGGAAAAGCCTCCGGGACGGAAACAGACCGCGGCGGCCAGCATGTCGGGCACGAACTGCCCCCGGCAAATTCGCGGGACGAATTGCGGCTGCATTCATGGTCTGTTGCTGTGATGCCGGAACCCGTGAATCCTTCTTCTCGGCACACCGCACACTCAAGAAGAGCAGGGAACCGTTTTGGCTGGTCCGACCCCCGCCGGGGCTCGCGAACGACACAGCCTAGGCTGGCGGACGACGGTTGAGTCACCAAAGCCGGCGCCAGTGATCGAAGATCGAAAGGCGCATCACAACGGCGACCGCGGCGTCGCTCATTGTCGATTCCTTCAACATGCCGCTACCCGACACAAACCGCGAAAATCAGAGGCGATCGGGAGGCCGTCTCCATCCGGACAGATACCTAGCGGCAAAGTTTATGCCGGCAAACACATACGACAACTGACGGCTAAGTATCGTCGTACCTATTACAACTAATTAATTTGCGATCAATCTCAGAACGACCCAGATGGCGATGTTTCGAACGCAAAGAGGGCTGATGAGCAAAATTCTTGTCATGGGATTGCCTGGCGCTGGCAAAACCACACTCACCGCGGCCCTCGCTCCGCTGCTCAACGCGGTCGTATTTAATGGCGATGCAGTGCGGACCAACTTATCACGAGATCTTGGGTTCAGCCACTCGGACCGCGTCGAGCATGCGCGTCGCATGGGTTGGATGTGCGACTGCGTCGCTGAGGCCGGGGGGACGGCGATTGCCGATTTCGTCTGTCCGACCGAGGAGACACGGGCTGCATTTGGCAAAGCCTTCATCATCTGGGTCGATCGCATCTCCGCAGGCCGCTATGAAGACACCAATCGGATGTTCATTGCACCCGCGCCCTTCGATCTTCGCGTTAGCGGCGAAGCGTCGGCGCAATACTGGGCCGAGCAGGCGCTCGTGCGACTGCGTCCGCGGTTTGATCCGCAGCGTCCGACGGCCTTGTTTCTCGGACGTTATCAGCCATTCCATCGCGGTCACCAACGGCTGATCGAGGAAGGATTGCATCGCGTCGGTCAGGCCTGCATCGCTGTGCGCGATACCCATGGCATTGATGAAAAAAACCCGCTGCCGTTTTTCGCCGTGAAGCAGCGAATTGAAGCTGCATTATCCCGGTATATAGGTCGCTTCGTCGTGGTGACGGTTCCCAACATTACCGACATCTTTTATGGGCGAGACGTTGGCTACGAGATCGAGCGGATCATCCTCGATGACGCGTCCGAACTTATCTCAGCGACGCAAATACGAAATCTCATTACCAAGCTGTGAGTTGAATGGAGTTTGAGGCCTGCGCAATGCTGCGTGATTGCTCGGAGGGGATCGACATTTGTCGGTGACCTGCTGCGTATCCGGCCCCAACACCTGCGCTCGATCCGGTCTTCAGCGCTCCGAGAAAAAGGCGGTGGCGCTACAGTACGTTCCGATCATAATGGATCATAGCCGCAGTGCCTGAAATAGCCTGCGCATTCGGAGGGTTTGAGTCCTCCAATGAAGGAGCGAACGCAT
>JASHRR010001038.1 GCA_030037185.1 Xanthobacteraceae bacterium
TTTGGCATTCAAAATGATGCGCCCGCTTTTGGAAAATTGCTTGTCGACAATGTTGCAAGATTTCTTCGAGAAGGCGGATTGGAATAGCGCGGGCGAGGCCCGACGCCTCCCGGATTCAGATCGGTCGATCGCCCTTGAGCATGACCCGGTACAGATACCGGACCTCGCCGACCGGGTAGTCTCCGTTCGCTTTGTGCATCAGACAGCGATTATCCCAGATCACGACATCCCCGGCCTTCCATTTGTGGCGGTACTGGAATTTCTCCTGGGTCGCGTGTTCGAGAAGCTCATCGAGCAGCGACAGCGCTTCCTGCTCCGGCATTCCGACGATTCCTTCGATACGGATTGGATTGATGTACAGCGCCTTGCGGCCTGTCCCCGGATGCGTTCTGACGATCGGATGAATGACCGATCCCGACGCAATCTTCCTTCGCTCTTGCGTAAGGCTCGGCAGCTTTCGCTCGCTATATTTGCTTTGATAGACGTGCCGCGCCTGCAGGTCATCGATACGCTCCTTTATCTCTTTGGGAAGCGCGTCATATGCCTCGTACATGTTAACGAATTGCGTGTCGCCGCCGGTCTTCGGGAGCTTCACGGCATAAAGCGCCGTCGCCTTCGGCGGCTCGACATCATTCGAATGATCGGTATGGTATCCCTCGCCGGGGATGTAGACCCGCCCATCCTCGAATTTATCCTGATTGGAGATGTAGTGGATCTGCGGACATTCGGGGACAGCGAAGCGCGGATTGTGCTGCAAAAAGATTTCGCCGAAGATCCTCGCCGCTTCCAGAAAACGGGAGGCGCTCAGCTTTTGATTGCGAATCGCAATCACGGAGTAGTCAAAAAAGGCCTGGTTCAGCCTATTGCGGGTTGGCTCGCCGACAGGACCGCCGAGATCAACGCCGGCAATCTCGGCGCCGGTATGACCCGACAGGCGCGTCACCGAAAAGGAGGCCACGGCTGCTTTCTCCATGATTGTTAGTGTCCATAGCGTATCAGCCAAGAGCCGTTGTGAAAGAAGATCCTTATAATGTTATGCCGAGCCGCGAGCGGCTCATGCGCGCAGGCACCAATCTGCGTTGTGCCTCGCCATCACGGGACGCGCCCCCATCCTGGGCGCGGGCGATAGGTGTCGGCCTGGCCTCACGCCGGTCGATGGCGGCGGAAGGCCCGCGACCTCGAGGTTTGGCCGTGCCAACAGCGCCGCGCTTTAGGCAGGCAGCTCGGAAATTGAGGTCTTTGCACAGGCCTCCAGGGCAGATTCTTTGATACCGAAACGGATGAAAGCAATGCTGTTGGGCGGGCGATGAAACCCCGATCATATTTCGGCGGATTGCCGGCTCAATATTGGCGACCACCCGCGTTGCGGTTCGCTCAGCGGTTTTGGGGCTGGCGGTGTCCGGTTCGGGGCGATCGATCGTGCAGTTGTGCGATCGTGCGGTGTCCTTGCGCGGGCCGGATTTGATGGGCGCGTTGCGAGCACAGATTCTTCTGTCGGCGCCCTCGAGGTAATGGAAATCTCTTCAACATGCTATCTTTAGCATGGTCTTTCTTTTTTTTATCTGCTCTACCATTCGTGGAGAAGATCATTCTATACTGTGGGTGATCCCGCCAACTGATGCGCGCTGATGAACCCCTCGCCGATCCCGAAAACCGCGCCTTTCGCCGAGGAAGAAATCGAACTCCTCAACCGTGTGATCGGCACCGCGACCGCCACCCAACGGGCCTGGCTCGCAGGTTTCTTCGCCGGGGTTGAAGCATCAACCGCCGCAGCGCAGCCGATCGCCTCCTCGGCTACGGCCGAGCCACTCACCATCGTTTACGCGACAGAATCAGGGAATTCGGAAAGGCTTGCTGCGGACCTCGGCAAAGCGGCGCGCAAGAACGGACTTAAGCCCACGGTGGTCGACATGGCCGATCTCGACGTGGCGAGTCTCGGATCGGCGCGCCGCCTCGTCGTCATCGCCGCCACTTGGGGCCAGGGTGATCCGCCTGGACGTGCGGCACGGGCCTATAACGAATTGATGGGCGAGGGCGCGCCCCGGCTCGACGGCATCGAATTCGGCGTGCTCGCTTTGGGAGACACCGCCTATGCCGAATTCTGCATGACCGGCAGAAAAATCGACGAACGGCTGGCGGTTCTCGGCGGCAAGCGCGTGATCGACCGAGTCGATTGCGACCTCGATTTTGCGACGCACGCAGCCAATTGGATTGAGCAGGCCGTGAAGGTGCTCGCGCCCGCCGACCCTGCACGCGGTAACGTGATCGCGGTCGACTTCAGCACCAAGCTTGGCTCGGTCGCCGAAGTTGGGCCGGTCGAGGCCGAGATCACCGAGCACATCAATCTCAACTCGTCGCGCTCCGCCAAGGAAACGATCCACCTGGAACTTACTTTCGACGGAGCGGCCCCTGCCTACAAGCCCGGCGATTCGCTGGACATTTATCCGAAGAACGATCCCGCCTATGTCGAGGCGATGCTGAAATTGGCGGGGCTCGCCTCTGACGATGCACTGTGTTCCGAGTTCACCACGAGCCGCGACATCTCAACGCTATCGCTCAGAACGCTCGAAACATATGCGACGTTGACCGGCAATCAGCAGGTCAAACAGCTGATCGAGTCGAACGCGGCAAAGACATGGATCGCCGGGC
>JASHRR010000119.1 GCA_030037185.1 Xanthobacteraceae bacterium
GCAGGAGCTCGAATTCCGCGAGCAGGCGGGCCTGAAAGAAGCCGTCGATGCCGGCGGGGATTTCCCCATTCAAAAACGGTGCGACGGGCTCGACGGCGGCGCCGGCGCGCTCGAAGGCTCTTGCAGCCGCCGTGATGGCGGCGCGGACCGCGGGCTGCGCCGTGAGGCCCATCCCGATATCGAGGAGCAGTCCGAGCTTCTTGCCGTCAAGCTCGCTTCGGGCGCCTTTTTCCAGCACGCCTGGCCAATCGACCTCCTGGTACGGCAAGGCCATATAATCGCGCGCGTCAGGCTTCGTCAGCGCCACCATCAGAAGTGCCGCATCGGCAACCGTGCGGGTCATCGGGCCGACCACGCGGCCGAGATACGGCGGATAGACCGGTATGCGTCCGAGCGAAGGCTTCAGGGCGAAGATCCCGTTATAGGCGGCGGGTAAACGCACCGAGCCGCCGATATCGGTGCCGAGCGCGAGCGGCGTGTAGCCGGCGACCAACGATGCGCCGGCGCCCGAACTCGATCCGCCGGCATTTCGCGTCAGATTCCAGGGATTGCGGGTGATGCCATGCAGGCTCGAGACGCCGGACGCCAGCATCCCGTAATCCGGCATGGTGGTCTTGCCGAGGATGACGCAACCGGCCTCGCGCACGCGTGCGGACGGCGGCGCGTCGTCGGCAGCGAGCGTCATGTCGCCGGCCGCCGTGCCGACCGGCGTCGCAAAGCCTTTGATGGCGATGTTGTCCTTGATGGTAATCGGCACTCCGTCGAGCGCGCTCAACGGCGCGCCGGCGCGCCAGCGCGCTTCCGAGGCCGCCGCCTGGGAGAGCGCGCCTGCCTCATCGACCACGTACATGGCATTGATCTTCGTCTCCCACGTGGCGATGCGGGCGAGCGCTGCTCTCGTCACTTCCACAGGAGAAAGCTGCTTGGTCCGATAGGCCGATGAAAGCGCTTGGGCGGTGAGGTCGTGGGTGGGGTTCATGGAGGAGGCCTCGGGTGAGCGGAGAAGATCCATCAAACAGAGCGATTAGAAATTCGAATCATATTGCGTGCTGTGAGGTGGGCAATGGCACTTCTGCGCGCCATGCCCCCTTCCGACCCCCTCGCAAGCAAGGGAGTAAGGATGGGCGCCGTTCGGCACGCTTCGCTTTGCTGCCAACCGATCGATCTGCGCTGGCACGACGCATGTGATGGCCCAATGATTTTGCCGGTTCCATGTTTTTTACCTGAGTTTGGCGATCCCATAATAATGTGATTAAGTAATTTTAATCCAAGTTGATTTCTGAGTTATATAGAGCGCATGTGACTTTATCTAAAGATTAAATATAATAAATAGTAGTCATTAATAATGGCGGTTAGATGTTGAATATCTTATCCAATAGACGAAGTTTAAAATGACATCACGTCGTTATCACGCGGACGGTGGAAAAAATCTTTGTGGTTTTCATATCGCATATAGTGACTGTCCTCTCAGGCCTGTAGGGCAAAGGAAGCTATCGCCACCTGCGGTGCACCCAGAGCCATTGCTCCGGGTGCTCGCGGACCCAGCCTTCGATCACCTCCGTGATCGCCTGCATGGTGCCGCGTACATCGATGCGTCCGTCCGCGTCGCGCACCGGATCCACTTCAGTGCTGATAACGCCCCGGAACCGGTTGCCCGGCAGCCGGATCACCCGCGTGCCATAGATCGGACATTCGACCTCACGCGCCAGCATCGCGATGAGCGGATTGGCCTTACACGTGCGTCCGAAGAAGGTCACGTCGACGCCGCGCGTGTAGTGCTGGTCGACCAGCATGGCTACATGCCGGCCTTGCTGCAGCGCGCGGGCGAGCGCCACCGGCGCTCCCATGCTCGAGGGCACGAGTTCGCCCATGAGCCCCTTGCGCAGCGCGATCACGGCGTCCGCGATGGCGCCGAGATTGGGGCGGCGGTAAAGAACGACCGAATCGAGTCCGTCGCTCGCCGCGATGACGGCCGGCAATTCCCAATTGGCCAGATGGGCGGCGAAAACCAGGGCGGGCTTTCCGTCGTTTTTCAGGTGGTTGAAGCGCGCAATGCATTCAGGCGTGTAGTCTATGAACGTGCGCTTGTAAGGGTCGCCGGAGCAGATGTGATCAAGATGCGCGATCTCTGCTGCCACGCGGCCCAGATTGTCCCACACGCCGCGCAGAATGGTTTCGATCTCGGTGTCGCTCTTGTCCGGAAAGGCAGCCCGCAGGTTGTCGCGGCCGGTGCGGTGCTCGGGCAGCCACGGCCCAAGGGTGCGCAGCACGGCTCCGGCGATGTTGCTGACGGCAACGCGATCGCAGCAGTGGATGGCGGCGAGGAGCAGCGCTGCACTCCTTCCGGCCACAGCGTCCACCACCTGCTTGATCCGATCGAAGGCGAGCCGGCGGAAGTGCTTCCAGGCTATGGTCTTCGGCACAACGCGCCCCTGCTTAGCATTTTTTCGACGCTGCCGAGCGGGACCCGCTTGACCACTCCGCGTTGGGGAGAGGCTGCCCTGCACCGCATGCGGTAGGGAGGTAACCGGGCAAGATAGATCCGGAGCCTGTCGGTAGGCCGTTTTCCACCCGGATCGCGCAACCCGGTCGGGGAGAGGCAAAGGGCGGCAACCTTTCAACCATATCGATGCCCGCCACTAGAAATTCACAATGACCTTGCCGAACACCTGCCGGGTTTCTAAGCGCGCTAGGCCGCGTTCGAAGTCCGCCAGCGCAACTTCGGTGTCGATTACCGGCAGCAGGCCGCCAGCCATCTTGGCAAGCACGGTGCGGATATTTGCGATCGAGGCGCCAAACGAGCCGAAAATCTTGTATTGCTGCTGAAACAGCCGCATCAGATCGAGCGTCGTCGAAAGGCCTGAGGTAGCGCCGCATGTGACGAGCCGGCCGCCGCGCTTGAGCGAAAGCAGGGAGCCGTTGAAGGTGTCGGCGCCGGTGTGCTCGAACACCACGTCAACGCCCTTCTTGCCAGTGATTTTCCGCACCACATGTTCGAAGCGGTCTGTCCGGTAGTTGATCACATGGTCGGCGCCGAGCGCCCGCGCCTTTTCGGCTTTCGCTTCATCGCCGATTGTGGTGATGACGGTGCAGCCGATCGCCTTCGCCATCTTGATGGCGGTGGTGCCGATCCCCGATCCCGCGGCATGGACCAGGATCGTTTCGCCGGGCTTGAGCTTGGCGTTATCGAACAGCATGTGCTCGGGGGTCGCAAACGCGATCGGCGCGCAGGCGAGATCGCGCATCGCGACGCCCGCGGGTGCCTTGATGACGAGACGCTCCGGCATGGTGACGACATCACGGGCGAAGCCGTCGACGTGGAACCCCATGATGCCGGCGACGTTCTCGCACAGATTGTCGCGGCCCTCGCGGCATGCATTGCAGACCCCGCAGGTGAGCGCCCCATACATCACCACCGGATCACCGGGCGCCAGCGCGGATACGCCAGCGCCGATATCCATCACCTCGCCGGCGGCCTCGGCGCCTACAACCAGCGGCAGCGTGCGCCTGGCGAAGGCCATGCCGCGGTACCCCCACAGGTCGATGTGATTGAGTCCGACCGCCTTGATGCGGATCTGGACTTCGCCGGCGCCCGGCGCGGGCGGTCCCGCCAGCTCGGCAAGCTTGAGCTTGCGGTCAGCAATAAGAGTGAGGGCTCGCATGCGGCTTGGGTCTCCACAATAAAATTTCGGGGACTGGATGTCACGGAGTTGTCCGGCTGTCACTAAAATGTTGTTATTGCCCGCAGGTTGGGTCTCGACCGGCATTGGGAGGAATTGTGGATCGGCCCTGCGCCGCCCTGCTCGGGATGTTGGCCGCCGTGATGGCCGGCGCAGGCGCGGCAGCGCAAGATCGCGACGCGTTCCTTGCCGGGCAGACCATCGACTGCCCGGGCTGCGACCTTCGCGGGGCGAAGCTGGACCGGCGGGACCTCACCGGCTGCAACCTGTCGGGCGCTGACCTGCGCACCGCAACTTTCTCCCGCACAATCCTTCGCGGGGCGAACCTGTCCGGCGCCAACCTCGCGGGCGTCCCGCTCAAGCGGCACGACCTCACCGGCGCCAATCTTGCCGGCGCCAACCTGGAGGGGGCAACCTTGCACCGCGCCACACTGCGCGATGCAAACCTGTCTGACGCGAACCTCTCGGGCGCGAACCTCAATGCGGCGGTGCTGACCTCTGCCAAGCTCCAGCGCGCAAAGCTGAGCCAGGCCCTGTTGTTCCAAATCGAGGCGGGCGGCGCCGATTTCACCGGCGCGGATCTCAGCGCCGCCCTGATGGGCAGCGCCAGGCTGATCGTTGCCAAGCTCGACGGCGCCAATCTCACCTTCGCGGACCTTTGGGAGGCGAGGCTTACCAATGCGAGCCTGCGGGGTGCGACGCTGACCGAGGCAAACCTGCATGGAGCGACCTTGTTGCGGGCTGATATCAGCGCCGCCCGCGGCGAGCGTACCAATTTGGTGCGTGCCAACATGCGCACCTCAAACCTTTCCGGCGCCGTGCTCCACGGGGCTGACTTTTTCCAGGCCGACCTCGCCGATGCCGATCTGAGCCGCGCCGACCTCGAGGACTCGCGACTGTCGGCGGCAAAGCTGTTCAATGCGAACCAGACCGGCACCGATTTTAAGGGCGCCATCATGCCGGACAACAGCGTGCATCCGTAACCTCTCCCTCAAAAGGCTGGGCTTTTGCCCGCTTTCGGGTGCCCCTCCGGGCGGCTCAACGGCTGGATTTGAAAAGCCCCGCTTTCCGCACCCGACTGAAGTGCCTGTGTGAGTTTGTCGGGATGCTTTCATAGCGCGGTAGCTCGATAGCCCGGGCTGAGCTCGGGGACGCCATTGCCGCGTGAATAAGCCGGTCTCGGATTTTCGCTTTCGCTCAATTCTGGCTGCAGCTCAGCCCGGCTAGCCGGGCCCAGCCGGAAAATTCCGCCTGACAACGCTTTCCCATATCCCCGCGGGCTGATAGCGTTCAGCTCGCATCGCGCGGCAACACGAAAATCCATCTCAACAGGGAGGCATCCATGAGGATCACCACAGTCGCAGCTCTATTGTTGGCCTCGGCGCTGACCGCGGGCACCGCGGTCGCGCAGCCGGCGCCGTTTAACGAGGCCGGCGTGACCATGGGTCACTGGCATCTCGTCTCAAAGGACGTGGAGGCAAACAAGAAACTCTTTCTCGCCATGGGCGCAAAGATGTTCATGGTCGCCAACAACCCGCTGATGATGTTCCCCGGCGTCTATATCAACCTGAACCTCGGGAACGAGAAGGGAGAAGGCGGCACCCAGGGTTCGGTGGTGAACCATGTCGGCTTCATCGTCAACAATGTCCAGGAGCAGGTGGCCAAATGGAAGGCCGCGGGCGTGCCGGTGCTCCCGGGCACCAACAATAGGCCGGACCAGGCTTTCGTCGTGACGCCGGACGGCGTGCGCATCGAAATCCTCGAAGACAAGGCGCAATCAGTGCCGATCCGCAATGAGCATGTCCACCTGTCCCTGCAGGAAGCCGAGATTCCTAAGGCTCAGGCCTGGTATGCAAAGACCTTCGGCGGCAAGGCCGGCACCCGCAACAACGCGCCGGTCGTGGACATCCCGGGAGTCCAGATCAGGTTCGCCAAGGCCGACGTGGCTCAGGCGCCGACCCGCGGGCGCATCCTCGATCACATCGGCTTCGACGTAAAGGACCACCCAGCCTTCGTAAAGAAGATCGAGGCGGAAGGCATCAAGCTCGACGAGCCGCCTCGCAAGGTTCCCAATGGCAGCAGCATCACCTACATCACTGATCCCTGGGGTACCCGCATCGAGATTATCGAACGGGCGCCGTTGGGGTCGCCGGTACTCTAGCCCTCGCCCGTGCGCGTCTGCGCACGAGGCAGGACCCTGCGCCTGTTAAGCTGGCCCGGTTGAAGGTGTTGGGCGATCGCAGAGCTATTCGCCCACACTTGCTCCCAACGGCCGGGGGGCATCTAAATGATGAAGGGATGACGATGTTCATATTTCGCTTGATGTGCCTGATGGCGGGTCTCCTCTGTGTGGCAAGCGGAGTCACGGCGGCCGAGGAGGTGAACAAGCAAGCCATCCCGGATTTCGCGCCGACCGAGAAGACCGGCTGGGTGCTCGACCGCTCCTTCGGCGTGGATGATCTCCTCCCGCCGCCAGCCGGTGGGCCGGGCCCGGTCACCTTCGACAAGGCCCATCCCTATGTTCCTAACGGCAGCGGCAGGCAGTCGACCTATCGGGTCGCCGATCTGTCCAATCCGATCCTGCAGCCCTGGACGATTCCGTCGATGCAGAAGGCGAATGACGAGGTGCTGGCCGGCAGGGTACCGTTTCGGGCGCGCGAGCGCTGCTGGCCGGTCGGGGTGCCGGGCTTTGTCGCCTATTCGTTGGTCGAGCCGTTCTTCTTCTACCAGACGCCCACCAAGGTCGTGGTCATCAACCAGGGCGGACCGGAAATTCGCCGGATCTACCTGAATGTGACGCACTCGAAAAACGTGAAGCCCTCCTGGTACGGAGAATCGGTTGGCCACTACGAAAACGGCGATACCCTGGTGATCGACACAATCGGCATCTCGCCCAAGTCCTTTATCGACAACTACCGCACCCCGCATACCGACCAACTTCACGTGGTGGAGCGCTGGAAACTCGCGGCCAATGGCATGACGGTAGACGTGTCGGTGTTTGTCGAGGACCCGGGCGCATTCACGATGCCCTGGAGCGCAGTGCAGCGGTGGCGCCGCGTTGAAAATGCGCCGATCTCGACGGCCACGTGCAACGAAAATAACGGCGATTTCTTCAACCACGGGCTGGTGCCGCTGCCTGAGGCCACGAAGGCCGATTTTTAGCTTCAGAGGCGAGTTTCCAACCTGACCCTCGCGGTCGCCGCGTGCGCCGGCGGCGCGCGCCCGCGCAAAGATATTCCGTCGGCACTGATTAACGTCAGACTGCGTCTAATGTTTTCAATGACGTGGAGTG
>JASHRR010001039.1 GCA_030037185.1 Xanthobacteraceae bacterium
ACTTCCTGGATGAGCTGTTCGAGCCGGTGCAGCGCACCGGTCGCGGACCCGGCGTGGATCGTCCCGATCCCGCCCGGATGGCCGGTCCCCCAAGCCTTGAGGGTTCGAGGGCCTCGGCGCCCCGCACTTCGCCGACCGGGATGCGGTCCGGCCGCAACCGCAACGACGAGCGTACAAGGTCGGACAGCGACGCGACGCCGTCCTTGGTCCGCAGCTCAACGCGGTTCGGCGCGCTGCACTTAAGCTCGCGGGTATCCTCGATCAGAATGACGCGATCAGCCGTCACTTCGGCAAGCAGCGCATTGACGAGCGTCGTCTTGCCGGTTGAGGTGCCGCCGGCGACCAGGATGTTGCGGCGCCGGGCAACGGCCTCGCGGAGGAACTCGGCCTGTCCGGCGGTTACGATCCCGGCATTCACATAGTCCGCGAGGGTGAAAATCGCGACGGCGGGCTTACGGATCGCGAAGGTCCGTGCGGCGACGATCGGCGGCAGGAGGCCTTCGAAGCGCTCTCCGTGCACGGGCAGCTCGGCCGAGATGCGCGGCGAGCCCGGATGGACCTCGGCGCCGACGTGGTGGGCGACGACACGCACGATGCGCTCGCCGTCTTGCGCCGACAGCCGCTTGCCGGTGTCGCTCAGACCCCCGGCCAGGCGGTCGATCCACAGCCGGCCGTCCGGGTTGGGCATGACCTCGACGATGGTCGGGTCGTCCAGCCTGCTTGTGATCGCCCCCATCGCGGTGCGCAGCATGCCGATGCTGCGCGACGCCGCTTCCGGTTTAAGAGAAACTGTGCCCACCGCCGTCCCCCAAAGTTTGCGACCGCTTGGGTCGCGGTCAAATGCCGGGGACACGGGGACAATTAAAAGCCACAGGTTTTGGGGAATGCAACAACTGAAGTCGGAGCGTAGGGCCAGATCGTAGAAACGGACACACAAAGAACGGTTTGGTAGTTCGCTGCGTAGTTCGAAACCTTGAGCGATCGGGCGGTTTTGCTATCGAGTCGGTCATCCCGCTCGACCCAGTCCATTTCATCCTATTTTGGAGTGACCCCGCGCATGAGTGGTACCATCATCGCGGATATCGCAAAGCGGACCGCAATCACGAGGTAGGCATCGGCGAAAGCCTGGACTTGCGTTTCCCGATAGGCCGCCTCCCACAGTTTCTTGAGCGCTGCTCGGCCGGCCATCGGATCGCCCCTGGCTGTAACGGCTGGTCATCCGGTGCAGCCAGCCGGCGAGCTCGGTATTCGAGAAATTCAGATGTTCGGCAATGCGCCGCCGATCTGCCAGGAACCCGCGGACGTGCCCGAGGAACAATGGCGTGAGATAGATCAGACCAAAAATGCCCACGCCGGTCACAAACGAAAACCAGCAGCCAAGGGTTACCAAAAGCCGAGGCGACGGACGACCACGCCTCGAGTGCGAAGAGTATTCCACCACTGACGGTAATCAACCAGAAGATCATCGCCGCGGCCAGGCGTGCGAAGCCTACATAGACCGGCACCTGGGCAATCACGCACGCCCATCCGGGCGGTCTCAGCGGGATGGGCGGAGGGTCGATGGTCCGATGGCTCGCAAAGGGCGTGGCGCCGGACGTGGCGGCGCGGCGACGGGCCGCACGACAGCGACGGCGGGGCGACTTGGTCTGCCACTTGCCTCGTGACAGTCCCGATCACAGTCTCTAGTCCAATAAATGCTCCAGTCCATAAATGTTGCCGGCGCTTTCCTGAAAGTCGCGGCCGGGATAAAAAGCGGCGGCCTTGGTGGCGCAGGCCAGGGTTGAGAGTGGTTGCTGGCGCTCGTGGCGCGCATTGGAAAAACGAAAGGAAGTTCCCTGATGGCAAACACGACGGCGGAGTTTGAAGCGCTCCTCATGGAGCGTTCGCTCACCGATCCGCAGCTTGTGGCCGCGGTGGACGCGGCGGCGGACTTCCGGATACTGCCTGATGCCACCGTGATCAAGATTGGCGGACAAAGCATCATCGACCGTGGCCGCGCCGCAGTCTACCCGCTCGTCGACGAGATTGTTTCCGCCCGCAAGGTTCACAAGCTCCTGATCGGGACTGGAGCAGGCACCCGGGCCCGGCATCTCTACTCAATCGCGGCCGGGCTCCACCTGCCGGCCGGCGTACTCTCGCAACTCGGCGCCTCAGTTGCCGATCAGAATGCGGCGATGCTGGGGCAGCTGCTTGCGAAGTACGGTATCTCCGCAGTCAGCGGCGCCGGGCTCTCGTCGGTGCCGCTCTACCTTGCCGAGGTGAGCGCGGTCATCTTCGGCGGGATGCCACCCTATAGCCTCTGGATGCGTCCAGCGCCCGAGGGCGTGATCCCGCCTTACCGCACCGACGCCGGATGCTTCCTTGTTGCCGAGCAATTCGGCTGCAAGGCGATGATCTATGTGAAAGACGAAAATGGCCTCTACAGCGCGAACCCAAAGACCTCAAAAGGCGCAACCTTCATCCCCAAGATCTCGGTGGCCGAGATGAAGGCCAAGGGGCTGCAGGACTCGATCCTCGAGTTCTCGTTGCTCGATCTTCTCGCCTCGGCACGCTACGTTCACGAAGTGCAGGTCGTGAATGGCCTCGTGCCCGGCAATCTGGCCCGCGCGCTCGCCGGCGAGCACGTCGGCACCATCATCACTGCGAGCTGAAGAGAACCGCCATGGCTGACACTAACCAGATAAAGCACGTCGTCTCGCCGCTCTCCCGCCAGACTCTCCTCGACGGCGATCTCACCCGCCCCGTCGCCGGCGGACGCCCGATCCGGCTTCTCCCTTGGGTGCAGGTCGTGAAGATTGGCGGCCGCTCAATCATGGATCGCGGCCATCAGGCGATCCTCCCACTCGTGGACGAGCTGCGTACGCTTCTGCCTGAGCACCGTCTGCTCATCCTCACCGGTGCCGGCGTCCGCGCCCGCCACCTTTACAGCGTTGGCCTCGATCTCGGCCTACCAGTCGGGTCGCTTGCTCCGCTTGCCGCAAGCGAGGCCGGCCAGAACGGCCATATCCTTGCATACCTACTCGCGCCGGAGGACGTCTCGTATATCGAGCACCCAACGATCGCGAACCAGCTCGCCATTCACCTCTCCGCAGCCCCTGCGGTCGTAGGGAGCGCCTTTCCTCCGTATCACCATCATGAGTTCCCGACCTCGCGCATCCCGCTCCACCGGGCCGACACCGGCGCATTTCTGCTCGCCGACGCACTGGGCGCTGCTGGCCTCACGATCGTGGAAGACGTGGACGGAGTGTACACCACCGACCCTAATGGGCCCGATGGGAAGCGGGCGCATTTGCTCCGGGAAACGAGCATCGCCGAACTCGCGAAGCTGCAGGGCACGCTGCCGTTCGACCGGGCGCTCCTCGAGGTCATGGCGACCGCGCGCCACATTGAACGCGTGCAGGTCGTGAACGGACTCGTTCCGGGCCGGCTTACCGCGGCGCTACGTGGCCATCATGTCGGGTCGATCATTCACACTGGCGTGCGCTCGGCTTGAGGGCACATTCGCCGATGGAAGTGGGTCGCGTGTCAGTCCTGCGGCGCGATCTGATGGGTTGCCGCAATTTGCTGATCCGGTCTGTAGTGACTTAATCTTACTCAGATTAACGGTGTAATGGTCCGGGGGTGCTCCCTGCACAAAGAGTTGTTTGGAGCGATCATGGCGCGTGCACGCCTTTCCATTCGTGTTGACCTCGCGAGCGGACTGCGGATTGGGCCAGGAAAGGTTTTGTTGTTAGAAACGATCCGCTCGACAGGTTCTATTTCCGCAGCCGCGCGCTCCCTCGAAATGTCGTATCGCCGGGCGTGGCTCCTGGTCGAAGAGATCAACAATGGTTTACATGAACCGGCCGTCACGGCGGCATCAGGTGGTCGTCACGGCGGAGGAGCGGTTGTCACGGCGGTCGGTGCGCGCATCATTGATCTCTATCATTCCATCGAATCGGAGGCGAGATCGGCTGCAGACAACGAATTCCGCGCACTTGGAGCGCTGGCTCGGCGCGAAGCGAGCGTCAGCATGACCGGCATTCGCTGATCCATTTGGTGCAGAGCGCTTGGATGGGGCCTCGCAAGGAAGGGGCGACCTGGCTCATTGCTCGGCGATCCAAACCTGTAAGGCTTCGGGATCAATGGCGACGCGGCAAGTGTCAGAACCCATTTGGAATCCCGGATCGGTCCTCACATCGAGCCTTGCCCCTCCCAGTTGAATGGTGACGGTTCGCTGACCGTCGCGGATCTGACCGACATGGAGAATTTTTGTCGGATACGGCGCGTCCTCCGCAAACCGTATCCTCTCGGGCCGCACCGACCAGCCTATCCGAGTCGGATATGGAAGTGGAGGCCCTGAGATATCAAGGCGAACACCGCCGCCGATCTCGACGAGATCGGGCGCAATGGCTCGGCCGTAACCAACATTTGTGGCTCCGAGGAGCCGCGCCACAGCTTCATTGGCAGGCCTCAGGAATACCTCTTCAATCCGACCGGTCTGCAGCACACGGCCGGCGTCGAGGATGAGAAACTCGTCGGCGAGAAGAAAGGCTTCCGCGGGGTCGTGGGTAACGAGGATGATCGTCGCCCCGATTTCCTGCTGCAACCCGACGAATTCCTGGCGCAGACGGGCGCGCAGAGGCGCATCGAGCGCGGAGAACGGCTCATCAAGCGATATTAGTCCCGCGCGTCTGGAAAGCGCCCGCGCAAGAGCAACGCGCTGTTGCTGGCCTAGCGACAATTCGTTGGGATACCGGCGCTCAAGTCCCTCGAGGCCGAGCCTCGCAATCCAATGACGCGCCAGTTTCGGATCGGCACCGACCGAAAACATGATCTGCCGATCAGCGGGTAAATGCGGGAACAGCCCGTAGTTTTGGGGCACATAGGAAAAGCCGCGGGATTCTGGGGGATGTTTTGAGAGCTCGGAGCCGTTCAAGCGGAGAACTGCCGTTTCAGATCGGTCGAGCCCTGCAATCAGTCGCAGCGTCATTGATTTCCCAGATCCGGATGCTCCGAGAATGGCCAGGCGCCGAGCGTGGGTGCGCCAGGCAACATCCAATTCGAACCCCGCCAACACTCGGCGAAAGGCGAATTCAAGCGGCCAACCTCGCTCTTTGTGCGTCGCTTGGTCCGATGGGCCGGCATCACAACCCCGGCTGTTCGAGATCCGCGCACTCTGAATTGGCCGTGCTTTGGATCGGGACATGCCGACGTACTGGCTCACGACCATCACTGCGATTGCAGCGAACAGTGTCGGCACCAGCACGGGAATCATGGCGGGCAAGCCTTCGCTGCCGAATGCCACATAAGTGTATACCGGCAACGAATAAGGATGATAGGCAACCATGACGGTCGCCCCGAATTCGCCAAACGCGCGTAGCCAAGCCAGCAGCATTCCGGCCGCGGTTGCCCGCCAAGCTAGCGGCGCGCTGACGCGTATGAAGACGGTCCATGGCCGATGCCCAAGCGTCGCCGCAACGTCTTCCAGCGCGGGATCGATGGCACCGAAAGCCGACCGCGCTGCAATGATCAGGAAAGGCGCCGCGACGAATGCTTCGGCCAGGACGATGCCGCTGAAAGAGTCCGTCAAAGCACCATTTGTTAGCCGCCCGAGCGGACTGGAGTAGCCAAGGAGAAACAGTAGCAGAACGCCGCTGGCGAGCGGCGGCAGTGCGAGCGGCAACTGCACCAGGAAACCGAGCACTGCCATAGCGCGACCCGGTCGTCGCGCCAACAAATAGCCAAGCGGTACGCCGCTGACTGCGACCAATGCTGTTGCAACGGTTGCACTTGTTAACGACACCGCACAGGCGCTGGCAAGACCAGCGAGATCAGCCGAGCGCCAGTCCGCGATGCCGAGCTGCGCTAACCCTGCCGCGAAAGGGGCGAGCAGGTAGAGTGCTAGCAGCCCAGAGAGACCGGTAAGTGTCGCGGGTGGCCGCCTCACTTTGTGACGTCAATTTCGCTTCGAATTTGTGCAGGTATTTTGCCTGGATCGCCGGCAACCAAAGGTTTCACAACGTCAAGCCCGTGTTCTTGCATTACGGCGTGTCCTTGGGGACCCAGCAGGAAGTCTACAAACTTGATTGCGCCGACCGGATGCGCGGCATCGCGCAGCACCGTCACAGTATATCTCGCACTCAAGGCAACCTCGGCCGACAGCACGATGGCGGGTATTTTCAGATCAGCCGTCTCGGTCGAATAGAAAAATCCAACGTCGATCAGGCCTGACTGAAGACGTCCGACCAGGTTTTCCTCTGGCCGAACCTGCTCGGGGTTGTCCGGCGCGCCCAGAACTTTTTGAGCGAGACCGGGCAGCTTGTAGATCTGTTCAGCGTGGTCGAGCAACTGTACGGTCAGCGCACCTTTCGGATCGAGCTTGGGATCAGTACGGCCGATCTTGATGCCCGGTTCCTGCAGGACTTGATACCAAGACTTAGTTTTCAGCTCGCCAACGAACCGGCTCGACGGGCTATATCCAATAACCAGAGGCGACTGTGCGAAATTGATATACCAACTGACCCAATCTCCGTTCGCGGTGCCAGTCAGATCATCGTCCACTCTTGGATTGGCACTGATGAACACGTCTCCACGACGGAGTCGGCCTTTGATCTGGTTGGCCAGACCATTTGATCCGCCGGCAAATCCCTCGAACTTGTCGCCCGTGGTTTTGTCGAAGGCAGGGCCAACTCCGTGCTCCATGAGGTTCACGAGAGAGCCCGCATAAAGGACAACAACCGTCTCGCCGGAGGCGAGGCTGGGTATGGAGATCGCAAGGAGAGCTGCGCCCAGCAGCGGGACCGTAAATCGAAACATGGAACATCTCCTCATTGCCACATGATAGCGCCAACCGCATCGGTGACCTCGCGTTGCGAGTGATCTTCGCTCCGCTCCTTCATCTCTACGGTGTAAGCGGCTTGAGGCTCTCACGAACGCCATCCAGCTGCGGGGGCGTGGGCGCACGGCCATAGACGGTGGCGTTAAAGATCGCCGCCAATCCGACGGCTCCCCCACCGCGTGCGCTCAGCACGGCAAGGCCAAGGAGGCGGTTGATCGATGGCGGTTCGTCCAGCCAGCCAAATGGAACGTCGGGAGCCACAATGGCGCGGTGCTCGCGTACGGCCCGAAGCGCTTGCCATTGCGACGACTCGGCTACGGCCTTGCGCATAGCTGCGCTTTGAAAAATGAGAATATCGGGATCGAGCGCTGCGATCGCCGCGATACTGGTGCGGCTCGGCGTGCCGCTGGCCTGCGGAGTCAGCACCTGCCAACCAAGCAGCGCAAATACCTCCCCGGCGCCTGAGCCGGGGCTCCCCACCAGGCCATCCGGTCCGCGGCCATAGTAGACACGTGGCGCTACGCCCCGCGGCGCGGGAACTGCGGCAAGAATCGCTTCGGCTTGCCGCGCCAATAGTTCGCCACGATCCTCACGGTGCAGTGCGATGCCAAGCGCCCGGAGCACTTGCGGCGTTTTCGGCAATGCGCCGTCGAGAAGCACCGCGGGAATGCCGGTCTTCGTTTGCACAGCTTCAATCAGCTGAGCGTAGCGCGCGCTGATCGCACCGTAGTCGAGAATGAGATCGGGATGGAGAGCAACCACCTGATCGGTCACATCTTGCCGACCTGTCAACATCGGTACAGTCGGAAGGTCTACCGTCGCATCCGGAAGCCACATTCGTGTTGCAGGTGACGGGGCATGCGGCCAGCCGAGCATGAGATCTGGCGCCAGAGCCGCCAACAGCACTGCGGCAGGAGGACCGGCCGGCAGTACGCGGATAGGTTGATCCGGTATCCGAATCGAGCGCCCCGTCGCGTCTTGCAACTCGCCGCCAACGACTGAAAGCGGGTGAACGAGCAACAGCAGGAGTACAAGAAGTCCGCGCATAGGAAGCCTCATTCGGGAACGCTCTTTCGGCATGTACCACCAATCATAACTGCCAATCACGCCAACGGCGCATGAACGACTTTGGAACCAAACGCACTTCGTCGGCGACCACAGAGCACGTGCCGTTATTTGCCATCCGGTACAACCCTGGCCCGTTAGCGAAGGCGCACATGGCCCAATTGCAGATCACCGTAACTCACGACCGAAGACCGTCACATGTCAGCATTGATATTGGATAAGGCTCGATCCTCATGGCTTCCATCACCACCGAAGCGGTCGCTGATCTCGTTGGGCGAGCGCCCGATTCCAACCAGAGCGGCAACAGCCGATTCACCTAAAGCCAGTCTGGAGCAATTATTTCGCAAGCGCGCAGAGCGTAGCCTCGGTGTTTTGGCCGCTGAGCCCCATCGCGACTGACTCCCACCATCGATCAAGTGCCGCCCGCCGACATGGGAGACGAACGCTCATTCCGGCGGAGTACTTGATCCATCCCGCAAATCTATGTTCGGGCACGGCGATCAGCACGGGGATATCGGCGTCAGCCGCCTGCTGAATCAATTCGATCAAACCTTTGCCCGTAGCTTCCAGTTTTCCGAAGCGATTGATCACAACAAGATCAGCTCCTTCTAGGATCGCGGCCTCGATCATTTTCGCAATGCTTGCCAGTTTTCTGCAGTCGAGCCCGCATCCGGTTGCAGCTGGGTTCTCTCGTGGGCCACAGGAATGACTTCGCGCGTCGAAAGCACGACCGTGCGTACCGGGCGGTCGTCGGATTGACCCGTCCAGCTGAGCTGCACGAGGCCAGCAGTGCGGACGCCCGAGCGGCGAAGATCTTCGG
>JASHRR010000120.1 GCA_030037185.1 Xanthobacteraceae bacterium
CAATTTCCGGTCGGCACCTACAAGAAGGCGCATGCGCACGGGCCCGGCGCCCATGTCATCGTGCTGAGCGGCGAGGGCTATTCCCTGATGTGGCCGGAAGGCGACCCGCCGCGCCGCTACGATTGGCAGGTCGGAACGATGATCGTGCCGCCTAACGCGTGGTTCCACCAGCATTTCAATGGTGGCCCGACGCCGGCGCGCTATCTCGCGTTCAAGCACGCGACGCCGCGCAATGCGCAGGGCGTACCGATGTCGTGGATCAGCCGGCGCCTCGGCGGAATGCAGGTCGATTACGCGGACGAGGACCCCGAGATTCGCCTTATGTTCGCCGAGGCGGTGTCCAAGCATGGCCTGAAGCCGCGCATGGACGACATCTACGCGGCGGAGGTCGCGACCTTGCCGCCCAAGGCGGCGTGAGTGGGGCGGCCGATCGTTTCTTGCAGCTCTAGCCCGTTTTCGCTTCGCCCAATCCCGGCTGCCGCCCTGAGCCTGCCGAGCGGCCCCCCTCACCCGGAGCCGGGAGATGATTGGCTTGATCGAAACGGTGCTCTGGGTGGCTTGCGGGGCGCGGCTTTTCTTGAGCGCCGCCAGTTGATATCATCTTTGCGGTTCGGTCCTCTCTGGGCAATTGCCATGCGTGATCGGTGTCCACAGGTCAAGCGGTTGCTCGCGCTCGCGAGCCTGCTTGCGGCTTTGCCGTACCCGGCTTTCGCGCAAATGCCGGCCTCGACCAGCGCGCAGGCAGCCTCCTATACGGGATCGGATCGGACCGAGAAGCTGATCGCGGGCGCGAGGAAAGCCGGTATCGTCACGGTCTACACCTCCGCGAACCTCGAGGACATGGCGGCGCTCGCCGATGCGTTCGAGAAGAAGTACGGCGTCAAGGTTCGGGTTTGGCGTGCCAGCTCCGAGCAGGTCGTCCAGCGCGGGGTAACCGAGGCACGCGGTGGTCGCTTCGATGCAGATGTGTTCGAGACGGGCGGCGCCGCAATGGAATCGCTTCATCGCGAGAAGCTGCTCCAGGAGGTGAAATCGCCGACATTCGGCGATCTCAATCCAGCCGCCCTGATGGAGCACCGCGAGTGGACGGGAACGCGGTTCAACGTGTTCGTCGCCGCCTACAATACGCGGCTTATCAGAGGGGACGAGCTGCCGAAGAGTTACGACGACCTCCTCGACCCCAAATGGAAAGGCAAGCTGGGCATCGAGGCGGACGATAGCGATTGGTTCGGCGCGCTGATGGATCAGCTCGGCGAGGAACGCGGCCTCAGGCTGTTCCGGAGCATTGCGGCGACGAACGGAATATCGGTGCGCAAAGGGCATACATTGCTGGCGAACCTCATCATCTCGGGCGAGGTGCCGTTGGCGATCACCACTTACGCCTATCGCGTCGCGCAACTCAAAAAGAGCGGTGCGCCGGTTGATTGGTTCGCCCTTCCGCCGGTGATCGCGCGTTTTGAAGGCGTCGGCGTCGCGCGGCGCGCCCCTCATCCCGAGGCCGCCGTCCTGTTTTTTGATTTTATGCTGACGGACGCGCAGGAGCTTCTGCGCGTCCGCGAATACTTTCCGGCGACGCGCGAGACCAGGCCACTCCCCAATGGGATTTCGGTCTCGTTTCTCGACCCGGTCAAAGACCTGGACGAGAGCCGCAAGTGGAGCAGGGCCTACCGGGATATCATCATCAACCAGGCGCGATGACGCCTTTGGCGAGGGGAGCATGGGCAACCAACAGCATGATCCGGACAAGGAGCGCCTGTTCGTCCGCGCCCTGACGGGCGCCTATGGTCTCAGGCAGGAGCTCGATCGCCTGCGGAGCCTACCGCGGGTCATCAAGGGAAAGGATCTCAAGCTCGACGGCGGCCCGCAGCATTTCAGCCGCCACTATGTCGAGCCGGAGGACGGGCGCACCCAGACGCTCCACATTCATCTGGAGGAATATGCGCCAGGCGGCAAGACCCAGAAGCACGGACACGTCAACGAGGCGGCGTTCTACATTCTTGACGGGGCGGGTTACGAAATCCACGACGGCATCCGCTACGATTGGAAGGCCGGAGACATCGCCATCGTCCATAACAATTGCGTGCACCAGCATTTCAATGCCAGCGAACGGGAGCCCGCCCGGGCTTTGGTGATTAAGACCAAGCCGATGTACCTGTTCATGAACATGCTCTTCCAGCACACGGTCGAGAAGCGGCCGAAGACGCCCTCGCCGACCCAGGGCAATTTCGTGCCGCGGGATGAGGAAGAGGACTATAATCACTCGGCCGATTAGAGCGTGTTGTGATGGCTCTCTGTGTTTCGCTTCCGAGGCTGCATTGTCTCAGCAGTGCCACCGCCCGCGACAGCGGACCAACATGACAGCGAACCGTCAGGTTCGCCCGAGCAGGCCGGACCAGGGCGTAGCCGCAATCGTAGGGAAAGCTGAACGATGGCTTGGGACGAGGCAAAGGTCTGGATGAGCGGCGCGCTCAACCAGAGACTGTACGAAGGATTGCTGGAGCATGCCGCAGCGCAGCCTGAGCGCATGGCGGGCCGCAAAAAGATCCTTCACCCACAAGACATGCCCTGGGAAATGTCGCGGCAGGGCCTGCTGAAGCATCTCCTGAACGAGCAGATGAATACCCGCATGGAGACGGTGGATGCCTACATGCAGGTCATTCCACCTGGGAGCCGGTCCGGCAAGCACCGCCACCTTGCCGAGGAATGCCTCTATGTGCTTGAGGGGTGCGGCTACGACCTGCACCAGGACTGCGATGTCGAGATCACTGACTCCTATCAGTGGAAGCCGCAGCCCGAAATCAAGCGTTTCGAGTGGGAAGCGGGCGACGTCATCTACGTTCCGCCGTGCACGATTCACCAGCACTTCAACGGCGATCGGCGGCGGCCTGCACGGCTCGTGTCGTGCATCAACCGCATCTACAAGAACAGCGGCCTGAACGACCTCGTGCAGATCGAGGACGCGCCGGAATACGATCCGACCGTCGCGCTGACGGCGGAGCTGGTGAAGCAATACCTCGCCGTTGCGGCCGGTCAGCCGGCCTGACGGCAAACGCCTTTGCGCACCGAGAAGCGGCGCGCTGCAACGCCGCGGTAGCGGCGGGCCTGTGGTTGCCCGGTTCGCAACCAGGAGGGTCGCCCCCCTATCTTTGCGACTTTTGCGGGGCTTGATTTATGGCCGGCGCGATGGCGGCGGTGCGCTCACCCGCTCGGCGGGCGGCGCAATTTCTGTCACCACGTCGCGCACCACCGCCTTGTTCGACAATGGCCCTACCGTCATCTCGCGCGGCGCAAGCCGCGCCGTGCAGGCGTAGGCGGCAATGCCATCGATCTCCATCATGCATTCCTTGCAGGCATTGGCGTTGATGCACGAGAACCGCATCGCCAATGTCGGGTCATGGTTCGCCCGGATAAAGCGCAGGCCGTCGAGAACCGACTGCCCAGGCTCAAATGGCACGTCATAGGTCTCGAATCTCCCGGCCTGGTGCTCAAGCCCGCGCCAGACCCGCAAGCGTGCGATTGTCCTCATTGCGCTGCCACCATTTTTTGCGCCGGCGGCACCGACGCCAAGTCGATTTCGCCCTCGCGCAGGCGCGCCACCTGGTTGACGCGCCACTCCGGCGCCATGCCGGGAAAATCTTCGCGCTGGTGGGCGCCGCGGCTTTCGCTGCGCCGCAATGCCGAAAGCGCCACCACGCGGGCAACGAGCAGCATGTTGCGCAGGTCGAACCAGTCGATGCGGCGCATGTCGAAACGCCCCCCATCGCCAAACGGCCGCTCTCCGAGTTCCCCGGCCATGTCGTCGATCCGCGCGATGGCGCGTTCGAGCCGTTGCCGCGTGCGCAACGGCCCGACGTCGTCCGCCATGATCGATTGCAGGCGCTCGATCATCTGCGCTGAATTGGGGCCCTTCGTCGCGTTGTCGGCGGTAACGAGATCGAGCGCCGCCGCGACGACCTGCGGCCGGAACGGCTGCCGCGTCATCTTTCTGGCACACTCGGCAGCGGTGCGCCCGGCACGGCGGCCGAACACCAGCGCCTCCGTTACGGCATTGCCGGACAGCCGGTTGGCGCCGTTGGCGCCGCCGGCAGCCTCGCCGGCGACCAGGAGCCCGGGGATTTCGGTTTCCATACGCACATCAGCCGTAATGCCGCCCATGTGATAGTGCGCGATCGGCGCGACTTCCACCGGCATCTTCGCAAGGTCGATGGCATTCGCCGCCAGGCGGTCGACCACCGGGCCGAACGCCGCACGCAATGCGGCCGGCGGGCAGTGCTCGAAGCTTAGAAACACGCCGCCGTGAGGCGAGCCGCGGCCCGCCTCCACTTCCTTGATGATGGCGTAGGTCGCAAGATCGCGGGTCAGCACATAAGCGCCGTCCTCGCTCGATCCGTAGCGCGACGTGAACTCCTGACCGAGACCGTTGAGCAGCCGGCCGCCAAGCTTGTAGCGGAACGGGTCCCACATGATCGGGTCCATGCCGATGAGGCGCGGCGCCAGATGGCCGATCGGAAAGAACTGCACGAATTCCATGTCAAGGAGCGGCGCTCCAGCACGCAGTGCCAGCGCATAGCCGTCGCCGCCCATATTGGCCGACGCGCTGTTGCGCCGATAGAGCCGCGTCAGCCCGCCGGTGGCGACGATCGTAGCCTTGGCCGCAACGCTGACAGGCGCGCCGGAGGTCAGATGCAGAGCGGCCGCTCCGACCACGCCGCCGTCATGGCGGGCGAGCTCGGTAATGAGCAGATCGCCGGCCTTGCGGATGCCGGAGGTCTTGTTGACGACCGCACGCAGGGTCTTCGACACCGCTGGTCCGGTGTTGAGAAAATCCACATAAACGCAGCGCGGCCGGTCATGGCCAGGCGCCTGGGTGGCGACGATACGGTCGTCCTCGCGGGCCCAGCCGACGCCCCAGGCGTCCATCTGGCGAATGCAGTCAGGCCCTTCCTCGCACAGGAGCCGCGACAGGCTCTCGTCGCACAACTCGCGGCCGGCCTGCAGCGTATCGTGCAAATGGCAGGTCCAATGGTCCGGCGTGAATGAACCAAGCGCGACCGCCACCGTCATCTGCGCCATCACGGTGGCACCGCCGCGGCCAATCAGGCTGCGCTCCACCAGGAACACGCTCGCACCCGATTGCGCGGCCTCGATCGCCGCAGACATGCCGGCCGCGCCCGATCCGATGACGAGCACGTCGGTTTCGACATGCATGGTCTCGGTCATCCCTGTTGTGAGGTCGCTGAGAATTTCATCTCCCTCGTGCTCTCATTTTTGTGATCCGGCACCGGTCGGAATGCCAAAACCGCAGCTTGAACCAATCGTAACGGCACCGTGACAGTGGTTCGCCCACGCAATGATAGCGGCACTGTCGCGCCTTGTCTGCGGTGCGGGTCGCCGAACGCCTGCAGCCCGGACGGCTGATCCGCCGGGATTTTCCAAGCGCTTTGAATGGCCTGACGGTGTCGTTACCGGCTTGTCGGGACGGCCGCGCAGCCCCTCCCCATCCGCCCCGCGATGCGGCGAGGCCGCGCGGAGCAGAACGGTCCAGGTGCGCGATGAGCGCGGCCACACGCGCAGCGACACCGCACGCGCCGCAACCTGAAAATCAGCAGTGCTCAATTGCCAGCGCGCCGGCAAGTCCGGTCGCCTCGCCGCAATGGCCTCTCCGGGCTGCGCTGACGTGGTCATTCGCCTCATGCATGGCATGCTGGAAATTCGCGCATACATCCGCCTCCACCGCAGGAGAGTTACATGGCGGAGATGATTAAAGGCCCTTAATAATCCTCCGTTACTGACCGCGCGGCGCGAGAAAATCTCTGAAAGCTCCGAAAAACCGCAAAAGTCCGACGAAGCTCAGTATTAAGTCCCCATAAACATCAAATATTTTCAGCATGATTCATTGACAATTTCAAATCTTGTGTGCCGCAGGGCGCGACTTAGTTATCGGGCAGGGTAACAATTCAAAATATGAGGTCTGACTATGACATCGAATCTGAAAGTGATCCTGTCCGCAGTCGCCGTCGCCGCGTTGGCAGCCTCGCCCGCAATGGCGAATTCGCATGTGCGCGCGAACCATTTTGTGCCGGCTGACGCGCGTGCTTCCGCGGCGTCGCCGTATGTTGCGCACCAGGTCGTGACGCCGTATGGGGCAACCCTGCCGGAGCAGGCACATGAGATGCCGGGTCAAGCACCTGACTTCCAGCTGGGCGGCGAGAAGTAAGTCGCGACGATTCTGCTAGGTTTATTCGCCGGGCGGCGCCCTCCGCCCGGTGAATAATTTTCTGTTCGGGGTTTCGCTCGGCTTGGCCGGGCCTCCAAACGACAGCCGAAAACTGCAGTTGCGGGTCGATGACACTCATGAGATGGTCCGGACCGGGGCCCCCTGCGTGTTGCGGAGCGCGGGGCCAATTCGGGGAGGAGCGACATGACACGATTTAGGATCGTGACATCAGCTATGGGGTTGGCGTTCGGGCTGTTGACAGGGGCGTCCGCTGTGGCGTGGGACCGTGGCGACGTAGACGTTCTGGCGGTTCTGCCGGATGTGACGCCGGGCCAGCCGTCGGACGTCGAAGGACTGACGGTCGGTCCCGACGGCAATATCTACGTGCCGACTTTCGGCTTCAACACCACCGGCGCGCTTACCGGCAATGCGGCGCTGTTCGTCATCAGGCCGGACGGCACGCTGGTGCGCAAAGTCGCGATCGCCAATTCAAGTCCGCACATGCTGGGATTGCGTTTCAATCCGGTCAACGGATTCCTGCTGGTCCTCGACTTCGGGGCCGGCAAAGTCCTCCACGTTGATCCGGCAACCGGCGCTTCCTCGGTGTTCATGACGCCGACGACAGCCGGCCTCGTTGCGCCCGGTCTCAATGCGCTTACCTTCGACAAACTCGGCAATGTGTACGTGTCCGATTCGTTCAATGGCATCATTTGGAAGACCGGACCCAACGGCGGCACGCCGACGATCTGGAGCAACAGCCCGTTGCTCGGGCCAGGAACCGGCCTGACGCCGCCGTTCGGAGCCAATGGCGTCGAATTCAACAACGCCGGCACCGCGATGTACATCGCCAACACCGCGTTCCACCAGATCATCGCGATTCCCGTCAACGCTGATGGAACGGCCGGCACCGCCTCGATCTTCATCACCGGCATCAACGCTCCGGACGGCGTCGCGATCGACAAGCAGGACAATCTCTGGATCTGCGCCAACCAGGAGGACGACATCATCGTGCTCGACACGACCGGCAAGGTGATCGCGAAGCTTGGCGATTTCAACGGCATCAACGGGCAGGGCCTGGTGCGCGGCCTGTTGTTCCCGGCAAGCCTCGCCTTTGGTCTCGATGGCAAGACTCTCTACGTGTCGAACCTCGCCTTGTTTCTGCCCTTCGCAGGGGCGCAGGCTGCGGTCGATTCGCCATGGACGCTTGAGGTCAAGAACTACACGGTCGCAAAGCTTCGCGCGCTCATCCCGCCGCTCAGCGACGACGAGCCGTAACGCTTCGGCTAGCTGTCGGGCGGAGCCTGCCATCGGCCGGCGACACCCTGATGGCAGGCGGCGTGCCACCCACGAGGCTAGGGCAATCACGTGGCCTGCGCGCGGAGAGGAAGGCGGGCGGCGCCTTGCGCGATTGCCTGCCCGCCAGCGGGAGTGCAGGCAGGGGCGTCGCACCTGAGCAAAAAGCGCGCGCCTTTGCCCGCTCGATACCTGATCGGCACGTCGTTGGCCGATCCGCCTTGTGGTCGGCTCATGCCCCCGCTGCCTCCACGGCATCTTCCAGATTGCGCAAGCCCGCGCGCGGGGCGTTGACCAGCACCGCCATGTTGCCGGGCTTGTGCTGGTTCTTCCACATCATCTCATGGGCAAGCGGGATGTTGTCCCAGGGGAAGACTTCGCTCATGCACGGGTCGATGCGGCGGTCGAGCACGAACTGGTTGGCGGCGCTCGCCTGCTTGAGATGGGCGAAATGGGAGCCCTGGACGCGCTTCTGGCGCATCCAAACATAGCGCGCATCGAAGGTGAGGTTGTAGCCGGTGGTGCCGGCGCAGAACACCACCATGCCGCCGCGCTTGACCACAAGGCATGACACCGCAAACGTCTGCTCACCGGGATGCTCGAATACCGTGTCGACGTCCTGCTTGCCGGTGATATCCCAGATCGCCTTGCCGAATTTGCGCGCCTCGCGGACCCAGCGGTCGTATTCGGCAGTGCCGACCTTCGGCATCTGGCCCCAACAGTCGAAGTCTTTGCGATTGATGACCCCCTTGGCGCCGAGTCCGAGCACGTATTGCCGCTTGCCCTCCTCCGAGATGACGCCGATCGCGTTGGCGCCTGATGCCGCGCAGAGCTGGATCCCGAACACCCCGAGGCCGCCGGAGGCGCCCCATACCAACACGTTGTCGCCCGGCTTGAGGGTGTGCGGCGGATGACCGAAGAGCATGCGATAGGCGGTGGCAAGCGTCAGCGTATAAGATGCCGCTTCCTCCCAGGTGAGATGCTTCGGCTTGGTCATGAGTTGGCGCGATTGCACGCGGCAGAACTGGGCAAACGAGCCATCCGGCGTCTCGTAGCCCCAGATGCGCTGGGAGGGCGACAACATCGGATCGCCGCCGTTGCATTCCTCGTCGTCGCCATCATCCTGATTGCAATGGACGATCACCTCGTCGCCGACCTTCCAGCGCCGTACCTTCGCGCCGACCGCCCACACCAGGCCGGCCGCGTCGGAGCCGGCGATGTGATAGGGATTCTTGTGCACGTCGATCACCGAAATCGGCGTGCCGAGTGCCGCCCAGACACCGTTGTAATTAACCCCTCCCGCCATCACGTAGACGAGCACCTCGTCGTCGGCGATGCTCCAGGTCGGCAGGATTTCGATTTGCATCGATGTGGTAGGCGGGCCATAACGCTCCTTGCGGATCGCCCATGCATGCATGCGCGCCGGAACATGGCCGAGGGGCGGGATTTCTCCGATCGCGTAAAGGTCCTTCGGCGCGCAATCGCGAGCCTGTTTCAACTCAGCAAGGGCCGGCATCGGGACGCCTCCGGTTGGGCGCAGGGCCCAAAACTCCATCCCTGCGGCCAGTATGCACGATGAAATGGTGCGCCGCAACACGTTTCGGTGCGTTGCGATGCGGGTCGGCAGGGCACCAGCCCCCAGCTGGAGCCGCCGCGGTGCGCGGAATCAGCTTAAAAAAAGCCGTAATTCCCACGCCCTGCGTGGTCAGCATCCCGCCGGGCGATTCGCGGCGGCTTTCGGGGGAAACGCAATGGAGAGGTTGATCGTCTCGCTGGTCATCGGAGCGATTGCCGGTTGGCTGGCCACCAGAGTCCTGAAGAAAACCGGCTTTGGCCTGATCGGGGACGTCATCATAGGCGTGATCGGCGGATACATTGGCAACTGGCTGTGGGAGGTGCTTCATCTCCCACCGGTCGGAGCTTTGTGGTGGATCAACGCCATCGTTACCTCGACGGTTGGCGCCATCGTGCTGCTGGTGCTGCTCCGGTTGATCAGAAGCTGAACGGCTGCGTTTTGGTTGCCCCGCAAGATTCCGCTTGCCTGCGCGAACGCGATCGTGTGCACTGCACAATCGCCGATGCGTGGGACACCAGCCATGACCAAGCCCTCGGATGGCGCGACGCGACAGCGCGACAAGCCGTGGATCATCCGCACCTATGCGGGGCATTCGACCGCTTCTGAGTCAAACGCGCTCTATCGCAACAATCTCGCCAAAGGCCAGACCGGCCTTTCGGTCGCCTTCGACCTGCCGACGCAGACCGGCTACGACGCCGACCATCCGCTGGCGCGCGGCGAAGTCGGCAAGGTCGGCGTCTCCATCTGCCATCTCGGCGACATGCGGGCGCTGTTTTATCAAATTCCCCTCGGCACGATGAACACGTCGATGACCATCAACGCCACGGCAGCATGGTTGTTGGCGCTCTACATCGCCGTCGCCGAGGAGCAGGGCGTGTCCCGCCGCGACCTCACGGGCACAACCCAGAACGACATCATCAAGGAATATCTCTCGCGCGGAACCTACGTGTTCCCGCCCGGCCCTTCCATGCGGCTGACCCGCGACGTGATCCTGTTCACCACGCGCGAACTGCCGAAATGGAACCCGATGAATGTGTGCTCCAATCACTTGCAGGAGGCCGGCGCCACGCCGGTGCAGGAACTCGCCTTTGCGCTTGCCACCGCGATCGCGGTGCTCGACGCGGTGAAAGCGTCGAGCGACCTCAACGCCGCGCAGTTCGGCGAGGTGGTCGGCCGCATCTCCTTCTTCGTCAATGCCGGTATGCGCTTCATTACCGAGCTGTGCAAGATGCGCGCCTTCGCGGAGCTGTGGGACGAGATTACCGCGGAACACTACGGCGTCCCTGACGTCAAGCAGCGCCTGTTCCGCTATGGCGTCCAGGTGAATTCGCTCGGCCTTACCGAGCAGCAGCCGGAGAACAACGTCTACCGGATCCTCATCGAGATGCTGGCCGTCACCCTGTCGAAGACGACCCGCGCCCGCGCCGTCCAGCTTCCCGCATGGAACGAGGCGCTCGGGCTGCCGCGGCCGTGGGACCAGCAATGGTCGCTGCGCATGCAGCAGGTCCTAGCCTATGAGACCGATCTCTTGGACTACGGCGACATCTTCGCCGGCTCGACGGAGATCGAGACCAGGGTGGCGGCGCTCAAGCGTGAAGCCCGCGAGGAGCTGGCGACCATTCTGCGAATGGGCGGTGCGGTGGCGGCGGTCGAGAACAGCTACATGAAATCGCAGCTCGTCGAGAGCAATGCGCGTCGCCTCGAGGCGATCGAGCGCGGTGAGCAGGTGGTGGTCGGGGTCAACCGCTTCACCGAAACCGAACCTTCGCCGCTCGCTGTCGGCGAGGGCTCCATTCTGACCGTGCCGCCCGAGGTCGAGGCCGGCCAGGTCGCCGGCCTGCGGGCGTGGCGCGCCGCACGCAACGCTGCGGCCGTCGAGGCGGCACTTGTTGATCTGCGGCGGGCCGCCGAGGCCGGCCGCAACATCATGGAGCCGTCGATTGCCTGCGCCAAGGCCGGCGTCACCACCGGCGAGTGGGGCGAAGTGCTGCGCCAGAGTTTCGGCGAATACCGCGCCCCGACCGGCGTTTCGCACGCCGGCCGCAACGATTGCCAGGGCATCGACGATCTGCGCGCCGAGGTCGAGCGGGTCACCCGCAAGCTCGGGCGGCGGCCGAAAATCCTGGTCGGCAAACCGGGTCTCGACGGACACTCCAACGGCGCCGAGCAGGTCGCCGTGCGGGCGCGCGACGCCGGCATGGACGTGGTCTATGACGGCATCCGCATGACGCCGGCCGAACTCGTCGATGCCGCCCGCGACAAGGATGTGCACGTGGTGGGCCTGTCGATCCTTTCCGGGTCCCACATGCCTTTGATCAATGACGTGGTGAGCCGCCTGCGCGCCGCTGGCCTTGATGACGTGCCGGTCGTTGTCGGCGGCATCATTCCGCCTGACGATGCCGCCGCTCTTAAGAAATCCGGAGTCGCCGCCGTCTACACGCCGAAGGACTTCGAGCTCAACCGGATCATGAGCGACGTGCTGCGGATTTTGGAACGCAGCGTTGCAAGGTGAGGCCGAACCCAATCCCCGGATTGAGCGACGGGGTGCGGCCGGAGCTCGCCATGGGCGGGCCCGACGAGACCACGGCCGGCTGGCAACGGCCCGCCGCTCAAGGCGGGCTGCGGCCCGTGGCGCGGGATGCGCCGACCGGCGAAGGTTCGAGCAGCGCCGGCAAATCTGCCAATGTCTTGATCTCGCAATCGGGTGCACCCGGCAGCCGCTCGCGCGGTTGGCCGTAGCGGTTGCACCACACCACCTGCATGCCGAAGGCCGAGGCCGCGTAGGCGTCCCAGGCATTTGAGGACTGAAACGCAATCGCCGCTGCCGGACAGCCGAGGCGGTCCACAGCCAACTGATAGACGCGAGGGTCGGGCTTGAAGACCCCGACGTCCTCGACGGAAAGCAGGGCATCGAACATTGGATCGAGTCCGGCGCGACGGACGGCGGCGTCGAGCATCGCGGGCGTACCGTTCGACAGGATCGCCGTCTTCAGGCCCGCACGGCGCAATGTCGCGAGCACGCCCGGCACCTCCGCGAACGGCTCAAGCGCAAGATAAAGCGCCATCAACCGTTCGCGCAGCGAGGGCTGTTGGAGGCTGAGGGTCTCGAGCGTGAAATCAAGCGCGTCGCCCGTCACCTGCCAGAAGTCGGCGTGCCGGCCCCCTGCCGCGCGTAACCAGGTATATTGCAGCTGCTTGTCGCGCCACAGGGCGCTGACGCGCAAGGCCGCGTCACCAAGCACGTCCGCGCATGCGCGCGCTGCCGAGGCGACGTCGAACAGCGTCCCATATGCATCGAAGACGCAGGCACGGACGCCGGAGAGCAAGCGGTTTGGCATAGGGCGGGCTCCTCAAGCAGCCGGCTCCACAATGCACGAAATCGCGGTTGACGGCCATGCGGGTCGTGTTAGTGATGGAATTGCTCGACCAAATGGCCGCAATCGGCAACAACCCATCCACCCCCTCTGCCGCCTCCCCCTTCCCGGGGGAGCCGGCAGAGGGGGGCGGGGCAATTCGATCCGTGACGAGGGCTGAGTGGAACGGCGTCGTGAAGCAAGCGCCTTGGTGGAGGCGGTGGTCGCCAACATCAAGGCGGGGCGTGCGGTCGAAAGGCCTTTCTTTCATCTTCAGTTCGACCGAGTGTTCCCGGACGATATCTATGCCGGAATGATCGCCGCGATGCCTGCGGCGGCCGACTATCGTGCGCTGCCGGGGCGAAACAACGGCAACATCCGGCCGGACGGCACCTCGACCCGGGTGAAGATCGATCTCTTCCCCGAATACATCCGCCACCTCGCCCCTGATAAGCTTCGCATCTGGGATGTGGTCGGCCGCGCGCTGTGCTCCTCGGAGGTCCAGGCGGCCTTCGTGCAGCGCCTTGCGCCGGGCCTGGAGCGACGTTTCGGCAAGGATTATGCGGCCGTCGGGATGTATCCGATCCCGGTGCTGACTCGCGACGTTCCGGGCTATCGCATCGCCCCGCACACCGACACCCGATGGAAGGGCATCACGGCGCAGCTCTATCTGCCGCGTGATGCATCGGTGACGCACATCGGCACCATTTTCCATGAACGCTTGCCGGACGGATCGCTGCCCAAGACGGTGCAGATGAGATTCGCCCCCAACACCGGCTATGCGTTCGCTGTCGGCGACAATACGTGGCATTCGGCCGATCCGGTCGGACCGGAAGTCGCAACTCGCGACAGCATCCTGCACACCTACTTCGTCGACGCGGGGCTCCTGCGCATGCTGCGCAATCGCAGCAAACGCGTCGGCAATTTCCTGCTGAGCGAAGTCAAGCACCTGGTTCGCCGGTAAAATGGCGCGATGGTGCCTATCTGAAAACATTGGGATCGATTGCTGCCGCCGCCGCAAGTCAGCGTCGCCGCGCAACTCGGCTATTTTCTTGCCGCACCTCGGTTCTGCAGGGCCTGCGGCGGCGGTCAAGATCGGCGTTGTCCGGGGGGAATGAAAATGTGCAAAACGCTGGTTCGCCTGACCGCACGTGTGCTGTTCTTGCTGCTGCTCGTGGTCATCGAGGCCAAGGCCAGCACGTTCCGGCTAATCTGGAGCGAGGAGGCCACGATCAGCCACATCCTCGCCGCCCTCAAGGCGAGGGATTTGACCTGCCGGCAGCTGGTCCAGATGTATCTCGACCGCATCGAAGCCTATGACCGCAAGGGTCCAGCGCTCAACGCCGTCATTGTTGTCAACCCCAACGCCCTGGCGACTGCCGATGGGCTCGATGCCAGGCTGGCGCGGTCCGGGCTCACCGGCCCGTTGCATTGTGTGCCGATGATCGTGAAGGACAATTTTGACACGGTTGACATGCCGACCTCGGCCGGGTCGCTGTCGCTCAAGGGATCAGTCCCGCTCCGCGATGCCTTCCAGGTGCGCAAGCTGCGTGAGGCCGGCGCACTCATACTCGCCAAATCGAACATGGCGGAATTCGCATGGTCCCCCTTTGAGACCGTGGGCTCGCTCCTGCCTGGCTACACCCGCAACCCCTACGCGCTCGACCGCGTCACCGCCGGCTCGAGCGGCGGCACGGCGGCGGCGGTGGCGGCGAGCTTCGGGGCCGCCGGCCTTGGGACTGATACCGGCAACTCGATCCGCGGACCGTCGTCGCACACGAGCCTCGTCGGCATCCGCTCGACGATGGGGCTTACCAGCCGCGACGGCATCATCCCGCTGTTTCTCAATCGCGACATCGGCGGGCCGATGGCGCGGACCATGGCGGATGCCGTGGCCGTATTCGACGTGATTGCCGGTTACGATCCAGACGATCCGGTCACCGCGGCCGCCCAAGGGAAGCGGCCCGACAGCTACCTGCGTTTCCTTGATCGCAATGGACTGCGGGGCGCCCGCATCGGCGCCGTCCGACAGCTCTTCATGGGGGCCGACAGCGATCCCGATATCGTCAAGCTGCTCGAGCGGGCGCTGGTCGACATGAAGGAACAGGGAGCAGAGATCGTCGAGGGGATCGCTGTCGCGGAGATCGCTGAAATATCCCCGG
>JASHRR010001040.1 GCA_030037185.1 Xanthobacteraceae bacterium
GCACCGCGCTGGATTCCGAGCCTGGTGGCGCTGGAAATCAAGGCCGCCCGCGGTCGACCCGGGACACCTGAAGAGAGCCCAACTCATTCGTGAGATGAGTGTGGCGAATCCGCTATGGGGCGCTCCCCGCATCCAGGGTGAACTCCTTAAGCTCGGCATGGATGTCGGCCAGACCACCGTGGCGAAGTACATGGCGAAAAGACGACGGCCGCCGTTCGCAGGGTTGGAGGACCTTTGTTCACAATCACGCCGACGCCATCGCGTCGATCGAGATGTTCGTGGTGCCGACGATCTCGTTTGGGCTTCTGTATGGACTTCTTATCCTGCGGCAGTCGCGCCGCGAGCTTCTGTGGCTGGGTGTGACAGCCCATTCCAATGCGGAATGGCTTGCCCGTCAGCTGACCGAGGCCTGCGGCTGGGACGAGCCTCCACGCTACTTGATCCGCGACCGCGATGGCGCGTATGGCGCTGCCTTCATCCGGCGCATCCGGGCCATGGGCGCGACCGACCGGTCTCGGCGCGGCCGCCTTGGCAGAACGGATATGCGGAGAGGCTGATCGGCTCGATCCGACGGGAATGTCTTGATCAGTCGTCGTCGTTGGCGAGCGCCATCTGCGCCACGTTCTCGCATCGTACCAAAAATACTACAACGAGGTCAGAACGCACCTATCGCTGCAGAAGGACGCGCCGGTTCGGCGTGATGTGTGCCGAACAGAGCGCGTGCGTTCGTCGGCGATCTTGGGCGGGCTACACCATCAATATGTTCGAGTTTGAGTTTCCGACAGGGACTGCCCCATCCCGAGCCAGCCTTTCGCATACCCATGCAAGTAATGTATCCTGCCCTGCAATCGCGGGATGGGATCGCCGGCTGGCCTCGTCCACGGTTGCGCATGAGGCCAACATCAGAGCCGACGGCGCCAGCATGGCGGCGCGCATGATTGTTGGTCGCATAATCCCTTCCTTCGGCGGCAATCCCGCCCCGGTGCCCGCCACACACTCGCTACGCACGCCTGCGGCGACGCCTTGCGCGGCTGCATTGCCATTTGCATCTCCCTGTAACAGCGGCATAGTCCGTCCCATTGCGTCGCCGGCGGCGGCGCAACAGGCCGGGCTACATCGAGGTGAGAACGGCGCCGCAAATCAGGACCCTTGGAGCGGACGTTACGCTCGAATATGCGTCGGCAGGGTTGGTTTGGGTCCCCCCACACGCGACACCGCGTCTGGTTCGTATAATTCCAAGGCTAAGAACATATAGGGGAATTAAACATATAGGGCTTTAAAGGACCGTGATCGGTTCCCGGAAGGGAACCAATGTAGCTCTGTCGAGTTATGGCAGTCGAATCGGTGACTGACGACATTGGCCGTGCGTGCCCGGTGGCGTCGTGGACACGATATTCGCGGCAGGAACGTGTGACGACTCTGGGCACTCAAGCAACGGAGAAACCCTGATGAATTCAGTTCGGAACGCGGTCGTCGTTTCCACCGCATCGCTATTTCTGGCGTTCGCGGCAGGAACCGCCTCGGCGCAGACGACTGGCCAATCGCCGCAGCAGGTTCAAAAGTCGCTCGGCGACTTGAACCGGGTGGTCGATCATACTCAGCGGCTCATCGTCAGCCAAAAATTCAATCAACTTTCTCGCGAGAATGACGAGTTTCAGGAGGGGGCGCGGGCACTGGAGAAAAGCATTGCAGCTGAGCCGTCTGATTTCAAAATGAAGATCGCGGGCATGCTGGAAAGGGCCAAGGCGGAATCGAAACATCTTGCTAACGCTGCGCAGACGCCTGACGGCGCCACGCTCGCCCGCATTCACACCTCACTCGCGGATGCCGTGAAGGAGATCCTGGCCGCCTTCCCCAACAGCGTACACCCAGGCTCTCCGAATCTCGCGGAGGAACAGCAAGAGGAACGGCCGGCGACGACCGGCTCCGCCCGATAATCTCGATAATGAAGATCG
The DNA here is from genome assembly GCA_030037185.1 of Xanthobacteraceae bacterium. The sequence continues at coordinate 1,956 of JASHRR010001040.1, forward strand.
CTCCTATCGATCGGAAGCATATGGGCGAGAGAAAGCTAAAAGAGACGACACAATTGTCATGACATGAGAGGTGCTCGGGTGAAGGCGGGTGACCCGTCTTTGTTTCTCCCGATAAATCAGTCGAGCTTTGCGCCCAGTTCCTCCGCTGTCACGCGCTCCTCCTCGAACTGTTTTACCGCGTAATCGTGATATTCCGCGCTGGCCATGTAGTGAATTTCTTGCGCGAATTTCTTTATCGTCGCAACAAATGCAGGGTCGTCGAGCGCCTTCTTGAAGGCGTCGTGCAAGATTTTGACGACCCCCGGATCCATGCCCTTCGTCCCGCCGATACCGTTCGGCGCGTTGGCGACGATATCGAAGCCGGTCCCCGCATGGTCGGCACGTCGGGCCCGGCCCCACCGGTGACGAGCAAGCGAAACTGGCCCGAATCGACTTGCGGCGCCCACCTGCCGCGTCGGTCATGGCATCCAGCTGGCGGCTGAGCAGCGCCTGGACCAATTCCGTCGAGCTCTCGTACGAAATGTGGACCCTTTTGATGCCGAGCTGGCTCGCTACCCGTTCTAGCGCGACTTGCGGATTGCTGCCCGTGCCCGCCGATCCATCGTTCATCATGCCGGGATGCGCCTGGGCATCGGCCAGAAATTGCCGGAACATTTCCAGGGGGCATCGCTTCTCACCGCGACCCCGGTCGTCAGCGTTGTGATGGCGATGGGTAGGTGAAGTCGGTGATCGGATCATAGGTCGTCTTGCGGATGAAAGGTGCGCGAAAGATCGGCGGCCCGAGTTGGGAAATCGTATAGCCGTCTGGCTTTGCGGTCGCGGCCATCTGCTCCGGCGCGAGCGTGCCGCCAGCCCCTGGCCGGTTCTCGACGACGATGGACTGCCCGAGGTACTTTTCCGCTGCGCTCGCCAGCGCGCGGATGGTGACATCGGTTCCAGCACCCCAGGGCATGATGAGTGTGATGGGACGAACGAGCAGGAAGGCGCGTCCGGCAATTTTTTGCTTTTCGCCGAAGCGCCCGGCCTCGTCGCGTCGTCCGCGTGGTACTGCGCCCACTGCCATCAGCATTTTCTTCTTACGCGTGTGCCCTGCCTAGAGCCCGAGGGCGTGGCGCAGTTCCGCCTTGGCCTCAGCGAACTCCTTCACGAAGGCGGGGTCCTGCATGAGCGCGACGGCAAGACCCGTCGCAGCGAGGCGCCCGGCTTCGACGTCGCTCGGGAAAGGCACGCCGAGGACGAATCCGGTCATCGCCGAATTCCCCGCCCGCGCATAGAGCGCGGCGCTCTTCTCGGGCACCATGTTGGCGAGGATGATCGCGGTCAGGTAGTTGACGGTGGACGCGCCGCTCGGATAGGAACTGCCCTCCGGCTTGTCGCCTAGCGAGCGGACTTACATGCTGGCCACGAAAGGCCGCGGGCGGTTCCACACGCCCTTACCGGCCTGGAACGCGACGACCGCGTCGCCGCGGAGCTTGTGAAACAGCGCCGCTACCTTGGGCAGGTCCTGCGCATCGAACTTTGGACCGAGCACGTCGGCAAATCCGAAGGTGCCAGCGGTAGCGTCAGCCAGCGCTCGCTGCGATTGCGCCGGCGTTCGCGCCTTCTGCACGGCAAGGACCGCGGCTAGGTCGCGCTTCTGCTGCTCGGAATCGGGCGCAGGAACCGGCGGGAGGACGGTCGTGAGATTGAACCGATCGGGCGTGACAAAGGTGGTCTCTGCCGCTGCGGGGGCCCTGCCGGGCGGCAGTGCCACGCTCGCTGCAACAACCCAAGTTAAAAAGATCGCCCTGCGTATCATGGCGGCATTCCTTGCAAGTGGCAGATGGTCCGGTCGCTTCCGCTCTACGGGCGGGTCGGCTTGAACTCCTGGTCTGCGTAGGCGCCCGCATTGTCGGGGACCTTGATCACCACCATGGCGCGGTCCGTTAGCCGATGGCAGCCGTTGCAGCCTTGGGTGAGCTGCGCGTAGGCGGTTTGGAAGCGGGTCATATCGCTCGTTTTGATGGCCTGGTCGAGCGCCGCCATCGGCTCTTTGACAAAACGGGCAAAGAGATCAGCGGTCGGCTGTCCGCGATAATTCGGGATCGCCTGGGGAATGCGATCGAAGGACTCGCCGAGTTCCTTCAGCGCATAAGCCGCATAGGCCCAATCTCCTGCCTGCGCCGCGATTGCCATTTTGGCGTGCCGCGGCTGCACACCGAACGCCATCACCTCGCCCATGCCGATACGGTACGGCATCCGGGCCGCCGGTGCGCCCGCGGGCGCAGCGGGCTGTTCCTGCCCGGCGGCGGGCAGATTGGCGGCGCCGATACTGGCGAAGAGGCCGATTCCGATGAGCGGCAAAGCGGCGCGGGGTGCTGTCATGTGTCTCTCCGGTTTGCCACTCATATCGGCGTCAAATCTTAGCCATCGTTACTCACCTCCGTGGCGGCGGGTAGTGGTTTTTTTTCTATAAGGCTATAGCCGGCAAGGTATACCTCGTGCCTTGACACGAGGGTGGCCTTTGTCCAAGGGGTTGATCGCGAGCAGGTGACGTTATTCCCGGCGCGTCTCACGAGTACGTACCAGAGGAGGATTGGGAGCATTCACTGCTTGATGTAGACTTTAATGAAGGCGCTCAACGGCTCGCCGACGAATGCGCCTGCTTCATTGGCAGCAACGTAGTACCTCTGATTCGTGAAGTTCTTCACATTTAGCGAAATTCCCCAGGTATCCGTTTCGTAACCGAAAAGAGCGTCTGCAACCACGAAGGCAGGTATCGAGTTTACGTTTGTGATGTCGCTGTAGCTCTTGTCGCGGTAATTCAAGCCCGCGCCAGCCATAAAGCCAGGCACGCCCGCAAGAGAAAATTTGTAGGTCGACCAGAGATTCGCCATGTAGGCTGGGACGCCCTGGGGATGATTGCCCACCGAGGTGATCCCCTGGGGATTGTCCGTGATCACTGCGTTCTGGAACGTCACGTTCGCCAGGATCCGCCACTGATCCGTTATTTTGGCGTCGAGAGATGCCTCAGCCCCTTTCGTCTTCTGACTGTCAAACACGACCGCTTCAACACCGTTGAGGGTCACGGCGGCGGCTACGTTATTGCGCGACACATCGAAGACCGCAGTATTCAAGGTGATCCTGTCGTCGAGAAACGAGAACTTGATACCCGCCTCATATTGCAGCGCGGACTCCGGCGCGCCGATTCCGTCCTGGACGTTTTCAGAGTTGAAATTGGTGAGAAAGCTCTTCGATGCGCCGACATACGGTGAAACGCCGGGAAAAAGCCTGTACAGCGCGCCCACGTTCCAACTCACCGGCGCGTCGTTGACCTCCTGCGTGACATTCGCCAAGAGGGGGGCGCCTTCACTTGTGAAGACCCCCGGTAAGGATGGATTGCTGGCGTTCGGCACGGTGATCAGCGGCGTCAGTGCCGTGTTCCACCAGTCCTGCCGGACGCCGGCGCGAACCTTGAATTGGTCGGTGACGTCGACCTGGTCGGTGGCATAGAGGCTGTAATAATTCGCCACCATATGATCGTCGTCACATGAATGGGTCGAATCGCACTTGAATTGCAGCCCGGCCACGGATGTCTCCGGAGGAACCGGCGCGAAAGCGTTGGGGATATTGGGAAGGTCCGCGGTCGAGCGCTGCGTGTCCATGGTCTCGTGCACGTACTCAAAGCCGGTGAGCAGGGTATGGCCGACGGAGCCGGTGTTGAATTTCCATACCGGCTCGAACTGATAGTCGAAATCGCTGTCTTGATCGTGCTGCTTGCGAAGCTGCCGGCCGACGACCTCGAAACCACTCGGCGACGTTGGGTCCGCAGCCACATGCGTGTTGGTGCTGTCGCCGTTTCCCAGCACGTCGCTGTTCCTGTACAGATAGGTGAACCGGTTGTTGATGGTCAGGTAGTCGGTGATCCACCACTTGTCGGTGACGGTCGGGCGAATCAAATTCTGGTCGGCATAGGCGAAAGGCGACGAGTATTTCGCATCGATCGGGGCGCTCTTGAGGGGAGAGCCATTGAAGTAGATGATGCCGTAGGAATCCGGCGTCTCGTGCAGCTGGCGGGCGTCGAGGCTGAACTCGAACCTGTGGTTGTCCACGTTCCAGATGACGTCCGGCCTGATCTCGTAATCGCTGCTCTTGAGGTCGCGAAACCCGTCCGCGTGCGACACCGTCGCGTCGACGCGATAGTTCAGGCCCGGAATGGTGGTGGGGCCGGTGACGTAGGCATTGGTGTTGATAGTTCCGAACGACCCCGCCTGCACGCTGGCGCCGTAGTGAAAATCCGACGACGGCGTGTAATGGACGACGTTGACGGTGCCGCCAGGCGGCCCGCTGCCGAACAGTGCGGAGCCCGGCCCCTCCAGGATTTCGATCCGCTGCACGCCGTTGAGCGAATGGGAGATGCCGCCGAGCTGGTCGCCATCGGAGAAGCCGTCATTGTACATCTGGGCGTTCAGGCCGCGGATCAGGAAGGTGTCATAGTAGCCTTTCGAATCCTGGCCGCCGTGAACGATGCCGCTCGCATTCGAAATTGCGTCGTTCACCATGGTGCCGCCTTGCTGATTGACAACCTCGCGCGGAATGATCTGCACGCTCGCCGGCAGGTCCTCAAGCTTCGTCCCGGTCTTGCCGAGGGACGGCGCCTGCTGGAGCGGCGGGACTGTGGTCGCCGCGGTGTTACCAATCCCTAGGTCGGCGGAAGGCTGTGGTGCCGGTGGAGCCGTCGTCGCCTCGGCAGGCGTGTTCGGCGGCTTTGCTGCGCTCTGCCGCTCCGTGGTGAGCCTGGGCTTTGGCTTTGGCTTTGGCTTTGGCACCGTTACGACAATGTTGGGTAGTTCCGTGCTATCCTTCTTCGCGGAGGGGACTTGGCTCACCTGCGCGCGACTTTCCGGGATGGTCCCGATTGAGAGAAATATGACGATAACTGGCGATGTAACTATGCGTCGATACGAGCTGAATAGCGGCCCCATGACTCCCCAGCCTTTTGGACGACTACAAGGAAATGTTGTCGGTACTTACGCACCGGTTTACAGACTTAGGAGAGGCTGGAAAGATTTGAATTATTTTAATGAAAGAATGCAATGACACTTTGAAAGTGGCGGTCCGACGTTGATGCAGAGGCATCTGTCGGAGTTGTGTTGGTTTTTCTATACTAAGCACGTCAGCCTTTCCAACTCTTACGACACATAATGAAGTATTGAAATGCGATCGGACACAATAAAAAGTCAAATGAATTTTATGAAAAGCTCTATCTTTAGATTTAGAAGAATAACAAACGCATGAATTCGTTCTTTAGAATAATGATAAACATATCGGGACTGCTCACGCTCGTCTTCGCGGCCCACGGCATAGTCTCGCGTCACGACAAGGTCGCAA
>JASHRR010000121.1 GCA_030037185.1 Xanthobacteraceae bacterium
GCAGATCCATGGCGGCGACGGCGTCCGCCACGGGCACATTGTCGAAAGACTTTATCGCGAAATCCGCGCGCTGCGTATCTACGAGGGCGCGTCCGAGGTCCAGAAAGTCGTGATCGCACGACATGCACTCTCCGGAGAATGATCATGCCCGGGCCCACCTCGCATATCGACACCTTCGCACGCGATAACCTTCCGCCTTTTGAGCAATGGCCGGAACTTTTGCTCGATGGCTTCGACTATCCGGACGAATTCAACGCGGCCGTCGAATTGACCGACCGCATGGTCGAGCGCGGTTTCGGCGACCATGTTGCGCTGATCGGCAACGGTCGCAGGCGCACCTATAAGGAGCTCTCGGACTGGACCAACCGCATCGCCCATGCCCTGGTTGCCGACTACGGCGTCAAGCCGGGAAATCGCGTGCTGATCCGTTCGGCCAACAACCCCGCGATGGTGGCGTGCTGGCTCGCTGCAACCAAGGCAGGCGCCGTGGTCGTGAACACGATGCCGATGCTGCGGGCAGGTGAGCTTGGAAAAATCGTTGACAAGGCTGAAATCGGCCTCGCTCTTTGCGATACGCGACTGATGGACGAATTGGTTGCCTGCGCGAAGGCCAACCGGTTCCTGAACAAAGTGATCGGATTCGACGGCACCACCAACCACGACGCCGAGCTCGACCGTTTTGCCCTCGACAAGCCGGTGCGCTTCGCGGCGGTCAAATGCCGGCCTGACGACGTGGCGCTCCTCGCCTTCACGTCCGGCACCACCGGCGAGCCGAAGGCGACCATGCATTTCCACCGCGATCTCTTGATCATCGCCGACAGCTACGCCAAGGAGGTGCTCAAGGTCACGCCCGACGACGTGTTCGTGGGTTCGCCACCGCTTGCCTTCACCTTCGGCCTCGGCGGCCTCGCGATCTTCCCGTTGCGGTTTGGTGCGACCGCGACGCTCCTGGAAAATGCATCGCCCGCAAACATGATCGAGATCATCGAAACCTACAAGGCAACGATCTGTTTCACCGCACCAACGACCTATCGCATGATGCTCGCCGCAATGGATCGCGGTGCTGATCTGTCGTCGCTGCGGATTGCCGTGTCGGCAGGGGAGACGTTGCCGGCGCCGGTCTACGAGGACTGGGTGAGGAAGACCGGCAAGCCCATTCTCGACGGCATCGGGTCCACCGAGCTGTTGCACATCTTCATCTCCAACCGAATCGAGGATCAAGCACCCGCGTGCACCGGCCGGCCGGTCGGCCCCTACCAGGCCATCGTCGTCGACAGCGACATGCGCGAAAGGCCACGCGGAGAAGTCGGTCGACTGGCGGTCCGCGGCCCAACCGGGTGTCGTTATCTTTCGGACGCACGCCAGAAGACCTATGTGCGCAACGGCTGGAATTTGACGGGAGATTCTTTTGTTCAGGACGCTGGCGGCCGTTTCCATTTCGTTGCCCGCAGCGACGACATGATCATCTCCTCCGGTTACAACATCGCCGGACCGGAGGTGGAGGCCGCGCTGTTGTCCCACGCCGATGTCAGGGAATGCGTGGTGATCGGAATCCCGGACGAGACGCGGGGTCAGATCGTCGAGGCGCACGTCGTGCTGCAGAGCGGCGTCATCGGCGACGCCCGGATGGTGTGCAAACTGCAAGACCACGTGAAGGCGGTCATAGCGCCATACAAATACCCGCGGTCGGTCAAGTTCATCGACGCGCTTCCCAAGACCCAGACGGGGAAAATCCAGCGATTCCGGTTGCGGCCGGGAGCCGTGAGCGGCGCGGAGCTACGCGAATGATCGACCGGGATGGCTCACCTCAATTTCTGCATCCGCGGCATTGGAAACCCGCCAAGGGTTATGCAAACGGCGTCGTTGCCGAAGGGCGGACGGTTTTTGTCGCCGGTCAGATCGGCTGGAACGCCGCCCAGAAATTCGAAAGCGAAGACTTCGTCGCCCAGGTCAGCCGAGCTCTCGAGAACGTCGTCGCAGTCGTCCGGGAGGCCGGCGGCATACCCGCGCACATCACGCGGCTGACCTGGTACATTACTGACAAAAAGGAATATCTGTCGAGATTGGCCGAGGTCGGCGAGGCTTATCGCAGCGTGATGGGCAGGCATTTCCCGGCGATGACAATGGTGCAGGTGACCGGGCTGATGGAGGACCAGGCCAAAGTCGAGATCGAGGCTTGCGCCGTGCTCCCTAACGCTGAGCCGTCTCAGCCTGTTCGGTAGAGCCCGTCAGGATTGAAGCAGGCTCTCTCGCCGTCTGGTCCGCAATCCTTTATCTTGCGCGGGATGGCCGGGAGGAGCCCGGCCACGACTTTGGCGATCACCGCGCCGATTGGCGTGCCATTGACAAGGCGATGACGGCTCAGAACGGAATGACGAGGCCGTCCATCGGGGCATCGCAGTTCACGAGGTCGGCCCGTTTCATGGCAATGCGAACGGCGCCGTCGCGTATCACCAGGCGATGCAAATAGGTGCCGCCAAACAGCCTCTGCTGCTCGCGGCGATACTCGATAAGAACGAACTTCGAGCGCACCACGCAGCCGCCCTGGGCGTCCACATCCGCGAGACTTACGTTGGTCACGATCCGGCTGGTGCGCGAGCGCGGCTCCTGCGAATAGATCCGCGGGTCTGCCAAACGGCGGACGCGCGTCTCGAGCAGCCGCCGGTCGTCGTACATCAGCGAAACAGTGTCATAGGGACTGGCCTGATCCGGCTCGCTCGGGACCCAGTAGCGGGCATCCTCGGTGAATAGCGCGAGCCATTCGTCAAACCGCGCCTCGTCGAGCAGGCGCGCCTCGTGAACGAGAAAATCCTCGCACCGGCGCGCATCGAGCCGATCGTCAGCGATGATGGCAGATGCCCGCAGCGACCGCGTGTCCGGCGTCATGCGGCAACCTTCTCCGAGGGATCGT
>JASHRR010001041.1 GCA_030037185.1 Xanthobacteraceae bacterium
AGGCTGATCAGCCAGCAGAGTCCGACCGTCGTGGCGGGGCGATAACATGGCTGACCCCGAGCGGCCGAGCGCCGCCCAGCACTCCTCGGCGAGGTGCGGCATCATGGGGTGGAACAGCTGCACGATGATTTGTGCCGCCTCGCGTACGGCAAATTTGAGGTCAGGTGCGACCGGTTTTGGGGAATCTGTCAGAACCAGGCTCAGCGACCTCGCAAATTCATGGATGTGAGCCAGGCAGACGTTGAAACGCAATCTCTCGATATCCTCAGATACCCGCGCCAGCGCGCCATGCGCGATCTTGCGGACCGCGACAGCCGTCTGTGAAAACGCCGCCGGACGGTCGCTCGGCGCGCCCTGTGAAAACTCAGCCGCCTCATTAATGAGCCGCCAGAGCCTTTGAACAAAGCGCCACGCGCCCTGCACGCCCTCTTCGGTCCAGATCACATCGCGTTCCGGCGGCGAATCGGAGAGCATGAACCAGCGCGCCGTATCGGCCCCAAATGTGCCGATGATGTCGTCCGGATCGACCGTATTGCGTTTCGATTTCGACATCTTCTCGATCGGACCGATGGCAACCGGCTCGCCCGTTGCAAGCAGGACCGCCCGCCGCGCATCGCCGGCCCCCTCGATTTTCACTTCGGCGGGCGAGGCGAGCACCCCGTTGGCGGTGCGGTAGGTCTCGTGCACCACCATGCCCTGCGTGAACAGGCCTGCGAACGGTTCATCAATTCCGGCATGACCGGTGGCATGCATCGCGCGGGTGAAGAAGCGGCTGTAGAGCAGATGAAGAATCGCGTGCTCGATGCCGCCGATATATTGGTCGACAGGCAGCCACGCATCGACCGCCGTGCGATCGGTTGGCTGGGAGGCAATCCACGGATCGGTGAAGCGCGCGAAATACCAAGACGAATCGACAAACGTGTCCATCGTGTCGGTTTCGCGGATGGCGTTGCCGCCACAGCGCGGGCAGACGACATGTTTCCAGGTGGGGTGGCGATCGAGCGGGTTGCCGGGACGATCGAATTCGACGTCATCAGGCAACTTCACCGGCAGATCTGCCTCCGCGACCGCGACGTCTCCGCACGCCGCGCAATGCAGGACCGGTATCGGGCAGCCCCAATAGCGCTGGCGCGATATTCCCCAATCGCGCAGCCGGTAATTCACCTGACGCTGGGCAACCGGTTGATTGCCGCGCAGTTGCCGCTCCAGCCGCTTGGCGACCTCAGCTTGCGCATCGGCGATCGTCAGCCCGTCGAGAAAACGCGAATTGATCATCCGCCCGCCGCCGTCATAGGCCGCCTCGGTGATGACGAAGGTTTGGGGATCGTGCCCTTCGGGGCACACCACCGGGGTGTTTCCGAGGCCGTATTTGTTTGAAAAATCAAGGTCGCGCTGGTCGTGGGCCGGCGTGCCGTAGATGGCACCGGTGCCGTATTCCATCACAACGAAATTGGCCACAAACACCGGCAGCTTCCAGGCCGGATCGAAGGGATGGATCGCCTTGATGGTCGTGTCAAAGCCGAGCTTCTCGGCCTTGTCGACCAATTCCTGGGCGGTGCCGCTACGCTTGCATTCGGCGATGAAGGATGCGAGTGCCGGGTTCCTGGCGGCAGCAGACAGCGCCAACGGGTGATCGGGCGACAGCGCCATGAACTTTACCCCGAAGATCGTGTCGGGGCGGGTGGTGTAGACGTCAAGCTCACTTTCGCCGTCGGGGGTGGTGGCCGCATCGAGTGCGAACCGGATCTGCAGGCCTTCAGATCGTCCGATCCAATTGCGCTGCATCAGCCGAACCTTTTCGGGCCAGCGGTCGAGCCGGTCGATCGCCGTCAACAAATCCTCGGAAAACCGGGTGATCTTGAAGAACCACTGGGTCAGCTCGCGTTGCTCGACCGGTGCCCCGGAGCGCCATCCGCGTCCCTCAATGACCTGTTCGTTGGCGAGCACGGTCTGATCGACCGGGTCCCAATTCACCTTGGATTGCTTGCGCTCGACCAGTCCGGCGGCCAGAAAGTCGAGGAACATCTTCTGCTGATGCTTGTAATAGGCCGGATCGCAGGTGGCGATCTCGCGGCTCCAATCGAGCGACAGCCCCATCGATTTGAGCTGCGCCTTCATGGTGGCGATGTTTTGGTAGGTCCAGCTGCGCGGATGCACCTTGTTGGCGACGGCGGCATTCTCGGCCGGCAACCCGAAAGCATCCCACCCCATCGGATGCAGCACATTGAAGCCGCGGGCCCGCTTGTAGCGGGCGACCACGTCCCCCATGGTGTAGTTGCGCACGTGCCCCATGTGGATGCGCCCGGACGGATAGGGGAACATCTCGAGCACGTAATACTTGGGGCGCGGGTCTTGGTTGCGGGTGGCGAACACCTTTTGCGTGTCCCACACCTGCTGCCAGTGGATTTCAGCTGCGCGGGCGTTGTATCGCTCGATGGTCATGATGGTACGGCCGTTGAAACATCGTCGGACTAGGACATGATTGTGGCGGACAGGTCAACCACGTGCTTAACGGGCGGTCGCCGCCAGCTATCCGCTTAACATCACAAATCGAACGATCCGCCATGGTTGCGCCTGATGACCCCGTTACCGCCCTCAAAACCGTGCGCGAGGGCATCGAACTGGCCTGCCGGGAGGCCGCACGCCCCCCGCAAAGCGTCACTCTGGTCGCGGTCTCCAAGACATATGGGCCCGATGCGGTTGAGCCGGTCATCGCGGCCGGACAGCGGGTGTTTGGGGAAAATCGGGTTCAGGAAGCCCACGCGAAATGGCCGGCGCTGCGTGAACGGCATCACGGTCTCGAGCTGCACCTCATTGGAGCCTTGCAGTCCAATAAGGTCAGGGAGGCGATCGGGCTGTTCGACGCCATCCATTCGGTGGATCGACCGCGGTTGTGCGGCGCATTGGCGAAGGAAATCCAGAGCAGGGGTCAAGCCCCGCTGCTGTTCGTGCAAGTCAACACCGGAGCCGAGCCGCAGAAGGCCGGAGTGCTGCCCGAGCATGCCGATGCCTTCATCGCCCTTTGCCGCACGTCCTATGACCTTCGGATTTCCGGCCTGATGTGCATTCCCCCTGCCGAACAAGCGCCGGCCCCCCATTTCGCTCTGACCGCCAAAATCGCCGCACGCAACGGATTGCAGCTGCTGTCGATGGGCATGAGCGCCGATTTTGCGCTGGCGATCCGGTTCGGCGCCACCCACGTGCGGCTGGGAACAGCCGTTTTCGGCGCTCGCGCGCTCTCGCCGACGAGGCGCGATGACCCGCCGCGCTGAGCGGTTCGACGCTGCTCAACGGGTCCTTAGCAATGAATTGTCAAGGTCGTTTTCGGGCCAAGGCGGGCGATCAACCGCCTGAGGGCGGTGATCGGCAACGACACGCAGCCGGCAGTAGCCGACAGGTCCGCCCGCGCCACATGGACGAACACCGCACTGCCGCGGCCCGCAATCCGCGGCCGCTGGTTGTGGTCGATCTCGATGATCAGATCGTATAAGGCATCGCCGCGCCACAACCGATCTGCGGGCCGCTCGGCCGAAATTCTGATCGCCCGGTTGTAGCGCCTGTCAAAAGGGTCTTCGCACCATCCGTCGAAAACACGGATCGCCCTCACCGGCAACAGCGTGCGTGGCCGCGGCAGGCGGTCCGGGCGCCACCATAGGCGGACCAGGCGATAGCGTCCTGCCGGGGTGGTGCCGTCTCCTTCCCGCTTGCTGGCGCTGATGCCGGAACGCCCAAGCGCCACCTTGGTGTACTGGCCGCCCGCCGACAACCACCCCTGTCGGCGATTGCCGGGGCTTGCGCGCACGCTTAAATTTACCAGCGTTGTCCGAAGCATAGGGCTCACATAGGCGGCCTGTGCGGCGATTGCCAGCGGTGCCCGCGGGTTGTGCTTGCGCTTTGCGCGCTGACTGCTCTACTTCTCTGGTGGGTGGCATCCAGGATCGATCCGCGAGGCTTCGATGGCGACTGCGCGCAGAATTCTGATTGTGGACGACGATGTCGAGCTGCGCGATGCGCTGGTCGAGCAACTGTCGCTGCACGACGAATTTGAAGCCGTTGCGGCCGATACCGGGGCGAGGGGCGTGCAGGCCGCCAAAAGCGGACAGATCGACCTGGTGATCATGGATGTCGGCCTGCCGGATATCGACGGCCGCGAAGCCGTCCGCATCTTGAGAAAAAATTCGTTCAAGGCGCCAATCATTATGCTGACCGGCCACGACACTGATTCCGATACGATTTTGGGTCTGGAAGCCGGCGCCAACGACTACGTGGCCAAGCCGTTCCGCTTCGCCGTGTTGCTCGCCAGAATTCGTGCTCAGCTGAGGCAGCATGAGGCAAGCGAGGACGCCGTCTTCACCATCGGGCCTTATTCGTTCCAACCGAGTTCCAAGCTGTTGATCGGCAGCAAGGGCAACAAAGTCAGGCTCACCGAAAAAGAGACCGCCATCCTGCGGTTCCTGTTCCGTGCCGGCCAGAAGGCGATCTCGCGCGAGGTTCTGCTGCAGGAGGTTTGGGGGTACAACTCCGGTGTCACCACTCACACGCTGGAGACGCATATCTATCGACTGCGCCAGAAAATCGAAAAAGACGCGGCAATGCCTGAAATCCTGGTCACCGAAGCCGGAGGCTATAAGCTGATCCCCTGAGCAGGGCGCGGATATGACGATCGAAGACGACATCGCGGTCCTGGCGCGCGTTCCGACCTTCGCGCAGCTCGGATTCTCGGCCTTGCAGATCGTCGCCATCGGTTCGGAGTCAAAGCATCTTGCCGAAGGCGAAACGCTGTTCCGGGCCGGCGAAACAACCGACGCCGGCTACGTCATTCAGGAAGGCTCATTAAAGCTCGTCGCGGACGATCCCGGGCCTGCAAGCGCCACGTTCGGCCCCGGCGCGCTTATCGGAGAGCTCGCGCTCGTGACCGAAACCGTCTGCTACGCGACCGCAATCGCCGCCGAACCGACCGTTGTGATGCGGATCTCGCGCAGTCTGTTCCGCAAAGTGCTGGAGGGGTTTCCCAACGCGGCGCGGGTGATGCGCGATCGCTTTTCCGAGCGCGCCGGCAGGGTCAGTCACGAGCTTTCCCGCATGGGGGCGATGCTGCAGAAACGCAAGTAGCCTGCCGGCGCGCTGTTGCCTATGCTACGTATCAGGCTTGACGAGTTCGGCTGCGCTCTGTGATATCAGTGCGCAGCTGCGTCGATGAGGCCCTCGCCGGCGTCGCGACGTTTAGTCCCGACTGAACCTGGTTCTACCAAGGCCCGTCACCAACAGTCCTTAAGGACACAATCGCCAAATGCCTCCTCCATTCGAGGCGAAGCTCGCTGAGCGATCCTTATACCACCAACAATCTCGTTTGAATCAGCGCTGAACCTTTTGGAGTCTCGCATGGCCGATCCGATCACCGCCGACAAAGTGCCCGTCACGGTTCTGACCGGCTACCTGGGGGCCGGCAAGACAACGCTGCTCAACCGCATTTTGTCGGAGCCGCATGGCCGCAAATACGCCGTCATCGTCAACGAATTCGGCGAGATCGGCATCGACAACGACCTCATCGTGGGCGCCGATGAAGAAGTCTTCGAGATGAACAACGGCTGCATCTGCTGCACGGTGCGGGGCGATCTCATTCGCATCATCCAGGGCCTGATGCGGCGCAAGGGCAAATTCGACGCCATCATCGTGGAGACCACAGGGCTTGCCGACCCGGCGCCGGTCGCCCAGACCTTCTTCGTGGACCAGGAAATCGGCCGCAGGGCGAAGCTCGATGCCGTCGTCACGGTCGCGGATGCCAAGTGGCTCGAGCACCGGCTGGGCGATGCGCCCGAGGCCAAGAATCAGATCGCTTTCGCCGACGTGATCCTCATCAATAAGACCGACCTTGTCGGCGATTGCGAGTTGCGGGAGATCGAAGCGCGCATCCGCGCCATCAATCCTTATGCGAAGGTTCACCTTACGCAGCGCTGTGCGGTGCCGCTCACCGAGGTGCTGCACCGCAACGCCTTTGATCTCGACCGCATTCTCGAGGTCGAACCGCAGTTCCTGGACGGAGACGACCATCACGACCATCACGACCATCACGGCCACACCCACGCCGGCGGCCACGACCACGGCGGGCTCAGGCACTATCACGACGAGGACATGCAGTCGCTGTCGCTGACGACTGACCGGGCGCTCGATCCGGACAAATTCTTCCCCTGGATTCAGAATCTGGTGGCTCAGGAGGGTCAAAACATCCTGCGCACCAAAGGCATCCTCGCATTCAAGGACGACCCCAAGCGCTTCGCCTTGCAGGGTGTCCACATGATGCTCGATGGTGACCACCAGCGCGACTGGCGCGCCAGCGAAAAGCGCGAGAGTCGCATGGTCTTCATCGGCCGCGCATTGCCGGAGGGCATGATTCGCAAGGGCTTTGAGGAATGCGCGAGCTGACCGAGATGGCTCTGACGCGCCCGGACAGGGCGGTGACGTGAGAGTGATGGCTACCCCTGAGAGCTCCGTCGCCGAGCGCATGAGGCCTGTCGCGGCCGGAGCACCCGTGGTCGGCGCCTGTTTCGTTGGGTCCACCGCGGTGTTCGTGCTGGGCGACGAAGCGTTGCTGCTGGTAAGCGAGAGCGGCGATCCTGTGCGCGTTGTGGTTCACGCCGGTGCCATCCTGGCAGCCGCAAACGACGGCGAACGTATCGTCACCGGCGGCGACGACGGCAAGGTGGTGGCAACGAAAGTCGACACCGCAACAGCGACGATCGCCACCGATCCCGACCATCGCTGGATCGACCACGTAGCCATAGCGCCCGACGGCACGGTCGCCTGGTCGGTCGGAAAAGTTGCGTTCGTGCAATCGCGCAAGGGCGAGCCGCGCCGGCTCGAAGCGCCGTCGACGGTGGGCGGGCTTGCCTTCGCGCCCAAGGGGCGGCGGCTGGCGATCGCCCATTACAATGGGGCGACGTTGTGGTTTCCCAACGCAGCCGCGGCGCCCGAGCGCCTGGAGTGGAAGGGATCTCACGTCGGCATCACCTTCAGCCCCGACGGACGCTATCTCGTCACGGCCATGCAGGAACCGGCGCTTCACGGCTGGCGGCTGACTGACGGCAAGCACATGCGCATGTCCGGCTACTCCAGCAAGGTGCAGGCAATGGCGTGGACCGCCGACGGCAATGGGCTCGCAACGTCGGGAGCGCCGCAACTCATCGTCTGGCCGTTCCACGGCAAGGACGGGCCGATGGGAAAGGAGCCGCTGGTGCTTGCCGCGGGCGAGCATCAGGTCAGCGCCGTGGCTTGCCATCCGCAAAGGGATGTGATCGCGGCCGGCTACGAGGACGGCCTGGTGGTTCTCGTGCGCGCGAAGGACGGCGCCGAGGTTCTGGCCCGTCGTCCCGGCGGATCGCCCATTTCTGCTCTGGCGTGGAATGCGAGCGGCACCGCGCTGGCCTTCGGGACCGAACAGGGCGAAGCGGGCGTTGCCGATCTGTCTTGATCCGGCAGATGCCGGAGGTGGCGGCCACCGCCCCGGTGCTGATGGGCGGGCCGGATCGGCTGGCCGCGGTCGGTCGGGGAATTGCGTCAGCACCGGGTCGGACAGGCTCGCAAAGCGCGACGTGCCCCGCCATGGATGCGGAACCCGAATTTCAAAAGTGGCGAACTTTATTGCTCAGGTCACCAGCACGTTGCGGAACTGCCACGGATCGGCCGGATCGATGTTCTCGGGAAACAGCCCCGGCCGCTCCGTCAGCGGCGTCCAATCCGTGTAGGTGCCGATGACGGGGCCGAGGTAGGGTCGCTGGATTTCAAGGCAGCGGCGGAAATCCATTTCGTCGGCTTCGACAATGCCGCGGTCCGGATTTTCCAACGCCCACACCATGCCGGCGAGCACCGCGGAAGTGACCTGCAGCCCGGTGGCGTTCTGGTAAGGAGCGAGCTTGCGCGTCTCCTCCACGGAAAGTTGGGAGCCGTACCAATAGGCGTTGTTGGCATGGCCGTAGAGGAGGACTCCGAGCTCGTCGATGCCGTCGACGATTTCGTGCTCATCGAGGATGTGATGGCTGTCCTGGATGACGCCGGCGCGACCAAACAATTCATGCAGCGAGAGCACCGCGTCGTTGCACGGGTGGTAGGCATAGTGGCAGGTCGGCCGGTAGACGACACGGCCGGCCTCGCGCACCGTGAAGTAGTCGGCGATCGAGATCGATTCGTTGTGGGTGACCAGGAACCCATATTGCGCCCGCGGCGTCGGCGTCCATGACCGCACACGGGTGTTGGCGCCGGGCTGCAGCAGGTAGATGGCCGCACCGCATCCGGTGGCGTGACGCCGGCCGTTATCCGGCATCCACTTCTCGTGGGTACCCCAGCCGAGCTCCGCCGGCTGCATGCCCTCCGACAGAAAGCCCTCGACCGACCAGGTGTTGACGAAGACGTTCGAC
>JASHRR010001042.1 GCA_030037185.1 Xanthobacteraceae bacterium
GCCGAGCCATGGCGGCCCTGGCGCGGCGTGGCGGCTCGCCTCTTGTGGGCCTACTACCGGGCGATTAAACAGCGCGAAGCTATACCGGTCCAGCCCGGCGAATCGAGGGAGGAGTGATGGCTTCAGAACTCACTGGGCCGCGGCTTGCCCCGCGCTCCCGCGCAGCAGCGCGTCAGCTCGTCATCTTCCTGCACGGATATGGCGCCGACGGCAACGACCTCATCGAACTGGGACGCGCTTGGCAAGATCTGCTGCCGGAAGCAGCCTTCGTGTCGCCCCACGCGCCGGAGCCGTGCGGGGCGGCGCCACCGGGCCGGCAGTGGTTTTCGCTCACCTTCCGCGATAAGAACGAGCGCTGGATCGGCGTCAACAAGTCAGCCCCCGTCCTTGAGCGCTTTATCGCCGAGGAACTGCGGCGCAACAACCTGCCGGGAAGCGCGCTTGCGCTGGTGGGATTCAGCCAGGGCACCATGATGGCGCTGCATGTCGGGCTCCGGCGCGCCGAACGGCCCGCTGCAATCGTGGGGTATTCGGGACTGTTCGTTTTGCCGGACGGGGCCGGACCCGCGGCCGTGTCCGGCGACATCAAGGTGCGTCCGCCGGTCCTGCTGGTACATGGCGACAGGGACGACCTGATCCCGCCCCAGGCGCTGTTCTCGTCGGCTCAATACCTTGCAACGCTCGAGATTCCGACCGAATGGCACCTCTCGGCCGCACTAGGCCATGGCATCGACCAGGAGGGGCTGCGCCATGGCGGCGAATTCCTGGCGAGGCAATTGGGCTCGCGCGGGCGGTGAGTGCACCCTCGAAATTTGTCAATCCATCAGGTTTTTCGTACACTTTACAGTTGTGGTCCGCGCGAATGCGCGTGCCTGCGCTGGCGATCGGCATGGGCGAGGGGCTGGACGCGGGCCCTGCGAGGCCTGCCTGGCGGGTCCGATGTGTCAAGCTCCTCCGTTGCTCGCGCTGCGCGCGGGTGCCGGCTGCGTGCGGCCTATGGTCGGGGCAGGACAGGCCAAGTTTTGGCTTAAGCTTCACAATCCTGTAACGTCCTTTTATAAAGTGGAGCGCGGTGCTTCGGTTAAACGCGTGGAGCGCGTTTCCGGATCGTTCGGACGAGGTGGAGGAGCGTCGGCGTGAACGCTCATGTGGCGCATAACGGGTGGCCAGCCCTGGTACTCAATGCGGATTTTCGTCCGCTGAGCTACTATCCGCTGTCGCTGTGGTGCTGGCAGGATGCGATCAAGGCCGTGTTTCTGGACCGCGTGAACATCGTCGCCAATTACGAGAAGGCGGTGCGCAGTCCGAGCTTCGAGATGCTGCTGCCCAGCGTCGTTTCGCTCAAGACGTTCGTAAAGCCGACAACCTATCCGGCCTTCACCCGGTTCAACGTGTTCCTGCGCGACCGTTTCTCCTGCCAGTATTGCGGCGCGTACGATGACCTGACCTTCGATCATCTGCTGCCCCGTTCGCGGGGCGGGCAGACCACCTGGAATAACGTGGTTGCGGCGTGTTCGTCCTGCAACTTGCGCAAGGCCAACCTGACGCCTCAGGAGGCCGGCATGTTCCCGGCCCAGATGCCGTTCCAGCCGACGGTGCACCACCTGCATCGCAACGGCCGGCTGTTCCCGCCAAACTACCTGCACGACAGCTGGCTCGATTACCTCTATTGGGACAGCGAGCTAGAGCCGTAGGAGCGATCTCGCGCTGCCTCCACCCCCGAAATCCGCAGCGGCCGGCGATGGGGCGGCCTTATAGCCGGCAGCATGCGGATCAGCAGCGGCTCGCTGAACGCGCCCAGAAGATCGATCGACCGGGCAGTTCGAGCGCTGCGGCGGCGAGCAAATGTCCGCTTGCTGCTCCTGCGCTCCACTCCCGCCCAGGCGGTCGCAGACTTGGGGGGGGGCGCAAAGCCCGCCGATACTACGCCGGAAAGCCGCAATACGTCTTAGCCGTGGTGTCAGCGGCGTGCGCAGATCGATGACACGGCTTGGTCGTGCGCTCATATTGCTCGCCGTTAATCGGCTCGGCGAGCCGCGGCGCCAGCACCATCTTGGTCGGATAGCCTGGCAACGCCGCGGTATTGGCACCCGCGTTGCTGGCGATCGCGCAGCGCCGATTTTCGAGCTTGAGCCTTTGGACGTTCCAGAAAGTCGTTCGCCGGTTTTATCAAAAGTGGGTTTCACACTCGTCAAAGAGACCGATGGGTCCGCCAACGCGGAGAAAGCGCCCGACGTACCGGTGGTCACCCTCATCACTGAGCCCTGCTTTCGCGATGCGGGTCGTAAAACCCGATGCGCGCGACCAAAATAACGAAATGCCCTCAAATCAATGGGCGGCCGGAATGCGATAGATGGCTGCGGGAAGGTAGACACCGCTCGCCTTGCAAAGCCTACCCTTGCCGATAACATGACCGCCCAGACATTCGCCCGCGGGCGGTGGCCCGCCGCTTTTGCGGGCAAGACCGGCGGTGCACCGTGCAGGCTCATCCAGCAGCGATTTTCCCAACCGGGCACGCCGCAATCGGCACAGGAGAACGCCTGCCGGGTCTTGCGATTGGCCTTGTGGATCGACGCAACACTCGCGGACTGGTGTTGGGATCGACCGCAAGTGCCCGAAACATAACACGAACAGATCTGTCCTTGAAATGCAGGAAGCGCGTTTACGGACCCCAAACCGACGCCGACGGCAGAGGCAAAGTCGCCTGGCGATACGCTCACAAGGGCGCAACGCTACCGGGTTTCTTTGCTCAGCTTCGCCAGGTCGTGAGCCGCATGGGCGACATTCAAAGCTCCTCCCGCGACTAAAGTCGGAGGCTTCCGCGCGGTGTTTTTTACTGATAAATCCTCTTGCCTAAACCCGCTATCTGCTGTCTCTCCCTCAGAACCTCATGAGCGACCTCTCTGCCCTGGTGCGCGATCTTGTGGTCGCCAACCGCATCCTGGCCCGCGAGAATGTGGTGGATGCCTACGGCCATGTCAGCGTGCGCCATCCTGGCAATCCGCAGCGGTTCTTGCTGGCGACCTCGGTCGCGCCCGAGATGGTCGAGCAAGATCACATCATTGAGTTCAATCTCGACTGCACGCCGGCCCGGCAGGACGGTCGCCCGCTTTATCACGAGCGGTTCATTCACGGTGGCATCTACGAGACGCGGCCGGACGTGCAGGCCGTGGTGCATGCCCATGCAGAGGATGTGTTGCCGTTTTCAATCTCTGCAACGCCGCTGCGCCCGGTTATCCATTCGGGCAGTTTCATGGGCCACTATGTGCCCGTGTGGGACATGGCGGACCGGTTCGGTGGCGGCACCAACATGCTGGTCACCACCATGGAACAGGCGCGCGACCTCGCCTGCTGCCTCGGCCCCAACAGCGTTGTCCTGATGCGCGGCCACGGCTTTTCGGCGGCGGCGCGATCGCTGATCGAGGCGGTGCGGATGGCGGTCTACGTGCCGCGCAATGCTCGCGTGCAGATGAACGCGCTGCGTCTCGGGGGTGAGATCAAGCCTCTGCACGACGGGGAGATCACGGCGCGCAGCGCCGGTTACAAGCCTTATTCACTGGAGACGCGTCGTGCCTGGCTTTACTGGGCCCACAAGGCGGGGTGCGCCCATCTGGTGGCGGAACAGCCGGTTGATCATGTGCATAAACCGTGGGGATCGGAGTGATCGGCCCGACGCTCGAGGTGATTAAACAGGTGCGGCCGGCCTCTGGGTGGTAAGCGGAGCAGAAAGAGTCTGGGTGGTAAGCGGAGCAGAAAGAGGCGGTAAGGTAGTGTAGGAAGGAGTGATCAATGGCCTTCTCATTGGACCGCGAACTCGACAAGCAAACCGTTACGAAGGCCTATGCGCGATGGGCCCCGGTTTATGATCTGGTGTTTGGAGCGGTGTTCGAGCGCGGGCGCCAGGCGGCCATCGAGGCCGCCGAGCGGATCGGCGGACGCATCCTTGAAGTCGGCGTTGGCACCGGCATTTCCTTGCCCGACTATTCTCGCGTAAATTGCATTTGCGGCGTCGATATCTCCGAACCGATGCTGCGAAAGGCCAAAGAGCGGGTGGCCGCCCTCGACATGACGCATGTCGGGGGCCTCTGGGTCATGGATGCCGAACACCTTGCTTTTCCTGACGAATCCTTCGACGTGGTGGTGGCACAATACGTCATCACCACGGTCCCAAACCCCGAGGCAACCCTCGACGAATTCGCCCGCGTGCTCAAACCCGGGGGTGAGATCGTCCTGGTCAGTCGCGTCGGCGCAGAAGCCGGATTGCGGCGTGCGCTGGAGAAATGGTTCGCCCCGGCGGCGCGAAAGCTCGGCTGGCGCACCGAATTCTCCTGGCAGCGCTACGCGGATTGGGCCGGCCGCACGGATGATATGCGGCTCGCGGAACGGCGCGCTATGCCGCCTTTCGGCCATTTCGCACTGATCCGCTTTGCCAAGCGCGGCAGATCGGCGAACTCCGCGATCGACCGCCGGGACCTGGCCAATCGTCCGTACCGCCGTGCAATTTAACCAATATCATCAGAAGCCGGCTGGTGGCGTTCGGCGCACCGGCGACCTCACCGCTTGCAGAAGTAGAATTTTTCCCGCTCCTCGCGCAAATTTTGCGGGCGAGGGGCCTCTTCACAAGCTGAGGCTGGGGGTGGCGGCAAATTCTCTCTTTTGTCACGTAACTTCAATAGAATCGCAATACAGATGAAGGATTGGCGTGGAATGGGGAAAAGCATGAAAGATTTTCTCGAGGCCCTCAGAGTCCAGCGGTGGGACGATCATCGCTACTACCATCATAGCCGGATCAACCAGTCTCTTCACCTGCTGAGCGCCGTCAGCTTCCTGTTCGCCTATCTGATGGTATTCAAAGACCCTGCCATGGCGGCGCTGATCGGATGGCTGTTGGCCATGACCAGCCGGCAAATCGGCCACTTCTTCTTCGAGCCCAAAGATTACGACGTCGTGAATGAGGCCACTCACGAGTATAAGGAAGAGATCAAGGTCGGCTACAACCTGCGACGCAAGGTCGTGCTGCTCGCGATCTGGGCGGCATCGCCGCTTCCGCTGCGTTTCGACCCGACCTATTTTGGCATCTTCAGGCCGCACGCCGACGGGGCCGAGCTGGTGCGGCACGTCGCCCAAATCTGGCTTGTCGTCGGCGCGGGCGGCCTACTGTTCCGCACCGTCCAGCTGTTCTTCATCAAGGACGTCCAGACCGGGCTGGTTTGGGCCGCCAAAATCCTCACCGATCCTTTCCACGACATCAAGCTTTACCACAAGGCGCCGTTATTCCTGCTGCAAGGCGAGTTGCTCGATCCCCATCTGAGCGCCGTGTACGAGGAAGACCCCGAAGAGGTTCCGAGGGCAGGTTAGACGCTCGCTGGAGCCAAATTGAGGGGCCGAAAAAGGGTGTTTTGGGGACGACGCTTGTGGTGGCGCAGCGGGCGCAACGCGACGGTCGGGCCTTCCAACGTCATGACTTTGGTCGATGCTGCGATCCGGCGAAACGATGCGCGATCATCTCTTTGAGGATCTCTCGCTTGACCGACCGGTTCGTCGCCGACGCACTGCAGCACCACCAGCCATCGCGCTCCATTGCCCGGGCGGCAGCGACAAACCGATCCGCCACGGCTTCGAACTCGCTGTCGGAATAGTTCAGGCTGAAAATCAGGCGGCCGGTGCCGATCCAGCTCAACGCCAGGCCTTCGGCGTGCAGGTAGTATTGCAGCATCCAGTTGTAGCGCGAAGGCCTCGTGTAGCAGACCGTCCAGATCGACGACAGGTTGGCCACCTGCACTGGAAGGGCCTCCTCCCGCAAGCGCAGGTTCAGCCGCTTCGCACGATCGTTCCACCGCAGGTCGAGGTCGCGATAAAGCTCGCTGATCTCGGGCCTATCGAGAAGCTGCAGGAACTCGTTCATGGCGCCCATCACGACCGGATGGGAGTTGAATGTTCCGCGGGCAAAGCAGATGTCGGCGGGCCTGTCGTCGCGAAATCGCTTCATCAGGTCTTTGCGGCCGCAGATCACCCCGATCGGAAATCCGCCGCCGACCGTCTTTCCGTATGTCACGAGGTCGGCCCGGACCCCGAAATATTCCTGCGCGCCGCCGCGGGCGAGGCGAAAGCCGACGAAGACCTCGTCGAAGATCAGGACGATATTGTGCTCGCTGCAAACCGCCCGCAGCCGCCGCAGCCAGTCCGCATAGGCCTCCCGGTTGAAACCCGCGCGCCTTGCGCCATCCACCAGCGACGAGTCGGCCGGCGCCGCCTCGTTCGGGTGCAGCGCCTGCAGCGGATTGACCAGGACGCACGCGATATTGCGGCGGGTCCGCAGCAAGCGAAGCGAGTCCTCCGAGACGTCCTTGAGCGTGTAGGTTTCCCGCGCCGGCAGTGGATTGCCGATTCCCGGCTGCACATCGCCCCACCAGCCGTGATAGGCGCCGCAGAAGCGCACCAGATGTGAGCGCCCGGTATGATATCGCGCGAGCCGTACGGCCTGCATCACGGCTTCGGTGCCGGACATGTGGAACGAAACTTCGTCCAATCCGGAAATCTGCCTCAGACGCCCGACGTTATCCGCGATGATCGGGTGATAGGGGCCGAGCACCGCACCGAGCTCGCGGACCCGGGCAAGACCGCGTTCCATCGTCCCTTTGTAGCAGTCATAGCCCAAGAGATTGACGCCGTAGGAGCCGCCGAGATCGTAAAAGCGGTTGCCGTCGAGATCGACCAGCATCACGCCATCGGAGGCCCGCGCGAAGGCCCCGATCCTGAGATGCCGGCGCACAAACCGGCTGTACTGAAACGGCGCCCGGTAAGCCTGGGTAAACTGAAGGTCGGAAATGGCGCCGACGACCTCCGCGGTGCGCCGGTCGGTTTCGCGAAAGCGCGATGCATAAAGCGCCGCAAGGCGCCTGAAACCGTCCCGACGCCGAGCGGCGATTTCAGGAGGTGGGTTGTCGGAACGGAAGAATCGGTCTTCATCGTATTCGTAGAACGGCACGAAAGCGGCTATTCGCCGCGCAATGCGCGCGTGACCGCTGAGCGAGGCGTGCTTCGCCCTGGACAACTGCAGGCGGCGCCTCAGCGCCACCAGCGAGGCCGCCGCGACTCCGGCGCCAAGCCCGTAGAATGCGAATGCGGTGCCGGCCATTTCCATCCGGTCAGATTGAACCATTCGTTGGAGTTATCGCCGGGAATCTCCCGGCCATCCACCTCTTTCTCGCTCATGGCCCGCAGGAAAGGCGCGGATGCCCGCGACAACGCGCGGGGATGACGCTGGAGGCTGATTTCCATCACATCAAAGCGCGCTCTACCCGCAACAGGTTACGGCATGATGACGCTGCGATCGCAAATTCTGCGGCTGCTCGCGCAGGAGGATTTGAACTTCCTGCTCACCAATCGTATTCCGCGCCGGTTGGCCACGCAATTCATAGGCTGGTTTAGCAGGATCGAGCAGCCGCTCGTGCGCAGTGTGTCGATCGCAGCGTGGCGCTTCTTTTCCGATTTGGACCTGCGCGAGGCGAAAAAAAATCAGTTCCGGAGCGTGCATGACTGCTTCATCCGGGAGCTCAAGGACGGCACAAGGCCGATCGATGCCGGCGCCAAGATACTGGTAAGCCCTTGTGACGCGGTCATCGGGGCCTGCGGCACGGTCGCCGACGGCACCCTCCATCAGATCAAGGGCTTTCCCTACACGCTCGACGAGCTCCTGTGCGACCGCAATCTGGTCGAGCAGCACCGCAACGGCCGCTATGTGACGCTGAGATTGAAATCGAGCATGTACCACCGATTCCATGCGCCGCATGACTGCCGGGTCGAACAGCTGACCTACATTTCCGGCGATACCTGGAACGTCAATCCGATCGCCCTGCGGCGGATTGAGAGGTTGTTTTGCAAAAACGAACGCGCCGTTCTGAAAACCTCACTGAGCGCCACCGATCATGTCGTGACCTTGGTGCCGGTGGCAGCGATACTGGTCGCCAGCATTCGCCTTCATTTCCTCGATGTCCCGCTTACCCTCAAATACTGCGGGCCCAACGTCATCGCCTGTGATGCCCGTTTTAAGAAAGGCGAAGAAATGGGCTGGTTCGAGCACGGATCGACCATCATCGTGTTCGCACCGAAGGAGTTCTCCCTCTGCGACATCGTCAAAGACGGCGCGACAATCCGCATGGGCGAGCCTCTGATGCGGTTACCCTAGCCGGCGCCTGGGTACATAGTCCGGTGAGCCAGGCGGAATCCTCTACCGGCCTGTCCGCGCTTACGCCGCGGGCTTTCCATGGCGCTCGAGGCGGGCTAGAGATGCTGATCACCGGCCT
>JASHRR010001043.1 GCA_030037185.1 Xanthobacteraceae bacterium
GCATCAAAGCCGTTTGCGAGCGCAGCGGCGAACAGCAGCGCATCGATCTGATCGATCTGCCGCTCCCCTCGCCGCCGCCGTCCGGCGCCGAATGGATTGCCGCTTACCGGCGCTGGATGGACGGAGAAGGGTTCGCGGAGGGCGAGGAAGAAGAGGAGATCGACTAGCGGCTTCGCAGCGTCCAATCAGCGGGGACCTGCTCGGCCACCACTGTGCCGATGTCACCCCTGTTGAGGGGGCGACGCCAAGCAGGCATCTTGCGCGGTGGATTTCGCCGACATTGACGAGACCGGGACGCGGCTCAGGGCTACCATTGCGCGATTCGCGGAGGGAGGCGATGAGCCGAGTCCAGCCAAAGTTTACGCCGACGGATAAGCATGCGAGACGGATCGCGATTGCGGTCGGCAAAGGCCAGCCCCCTCCGTTTACTGAGGACCTCGACTGGTACTGCGAAAACTCGCCTCACGAAATTTTTGCCGCTTTCGCGGGCGCGGCTCGCCATATGCCTCCGCGCGGCGACGATGAGGCGCTTGCCATCGGTTACCTGTTTCTTCTGCAGCGGCTGCTCGAATATCTACGCTACCGCGCGGATCGCGGCTATACGGACGCCGTGAGATTGATCGCGGATTTTCAAGCCGATGTCATTGCGCAGATCGAGGCGGGACAAATCGACGGGCGCATGCTCGCTTTTGTGGGAGGAGCGCTGCAGCAGTCGAAAATTGACGCGTCGCCGGAGCTCGCTGCAGCTTCGACCAAGTATGCTCTCGACCACGACGAGGGCGGACCTCTGCCATCGGAGATCGGCGCCGGTTTCGCCGGCCTGCTCAAGAGTTGCGGCGACGATCCGTTTGCGGCCGTCGGCACGCTGATCGAAAGCAGCCATGCGATGCCGGCAGAAACCCGTGGCACCCTGGCCAGCGCCCTGGCGCTCGCCGATGCCCCCAAGGCGCGTTGCATCGCGGTTCTGTTTTTGCTCGACCCACACCCGAGCGTTCGCGCCGCCGTCGCCGGAGCGCTTGGCCAAGTTGCTGCTTTGCTTGCGCCGATCGACGTTCGGCGGCTGATCGCGATGCGCAATTGGCGGCCCGAGAGCGAGCGCCCCGCAATCGACGCCGTCATTCGCAATGCGCGCGGCGGAGGAAGCGATTGCGCCCAGTGGCAGGCGGGCAGTATCGAGACAATTGTCGCCACCAGCATCGACGGGGCCATGGCACAGGGGTTTGTCCTTCTGTCTGCGGCTGGACGGAAAAAACGACCCTCTTCGATCCTCACCAAAGGCGGCATCGCAGATGCCTGGAGCGGTGAGCCGGTATCTCGTCGCCGGCTCGAGGCGAGCTTGGTCGCCGCTGGAATGACCGCGCCTAAGCTTGCTGTGTCGCGGCCGTATCTCGATGCCGTCGTGGCCCAGCACCTGGCGCTCACCGTCGAGAAGGGGGAAGCGTCGCCGTTCGGCCTGCTGCAGGTCGCCGAGACGATCGGTGGCGCCGACTGGCAGCCCGCGCGCATGGACTTTGGCGAAACGCTCGCAGGTTTGATTGCCCAGGTTCCGAGAAAGATGCGCGAGGGTCCGGCCCTTGCATCGGTGCTACGCGACAGCGGCGAGCTGGCTGATCTTGAGGGCATCGCAAAATCGTGGTTCGAGGACGATCCGGAAATCGTGCAAGCCGTGGAGCGCGCGCGCTGCCGACGGCACGCAAAGCTTGCAACCTATCTCTTGCAGACCGTCATTGCGCGACGCCGTGACCGGTGGGCCGAGCTCTTTCTGCGCACGGCTCTGTGGATGCGCGAGGCTCCTCCGGAGGAGGATCTTTGCTGGCGCGAACTCGCAATCGTCGCAAAAGCGCTCGCCGATGGGCGCGATCCGACCGAGATCGGGTTGATGCGCGATATCGCGTTGCGCACGCTCGCCGTGCTCAGGGGCACTGGGCGCATCTGAGCTTGCGCGATTCACGCACAAGAAAGCCTGGCACGGAATGTTAAGTGCCTTGGCGAACGACCGGTTGGAACGACTGGCTTCAGTCGGGCCACAGTGCAGGCGGCATTGCGCCGCCCGGCGTGCGAACAGTTGACCGCTCTGTGGTTCGCTCTCGAAGCACCACGCACGCCGCAAACCATGGCGGAGCTGACGAGGCGTGCGCAGAGTATCAGCCAATCTGCTGTCCGTGATTTCGCTCCGAATTCCGGGCGCTTCAAGTCCTGGCGGCCGTCGGTAGATACGCCCCGCCGAGAGCGCCGGCGGGGACGCCAAGTCTGCCAAACCAGCCTCACCCGTCCGTCAGCGCGTTATTGGCCAACCCGCTGATCTGCACGTCGTAGCCGAACGGGTCGGTCATGTGCAGGCTGTAGAGGCCGCCGTCGCGGACGTTTTCCACACCGAGCGACTTCAGTTCCGCCTTCGCCCTCTCGCGGTCAAAATCCGCAACCGTGTAGGCGACGTGGTCGACGACCGCCTGCACCTTTGGCCGCGGCGCCTCACCGGTCGCCGGCGCCGGATTGAGATCGCGGGTCCGGAAGATGAGATGCGTGAGCGGCACGTCCTTGGCGGCGACGTTGTAGGGCTGCTCGCCCTTCTTGCCGAACGGCAGCGCCACGTCCCTGTCGCGGGCGCCGATCTGATCGAGGTTGAATATCTTGGAATACCAATCCGCTGCCTGTCGGAAGTCCGGACAGGTGTAGGAGA
>JASHRR010001044.1 GCA_030037185.1 Xanthobacteraceae bacterium
CGCCCGTCGCAGTCGTCATTCTGTTTTCGCTTTCGCCGTCGACTCGCGCACGATCAGCTCGGCGTCTACCTTGATCTGCTCTACCGACTCTTCTCCCGACATCAGCTTGATCAGGTTCTCCATCGCCAGTTGTCCCATGCGCCGCATGGGCTGCCGAACCGTCGTCAGAGGCGGCTGCGTGTACGAGGCAAAGAACAGGTCGTCAAAACCAGCTACCGAAATATCTTCCGGCACCCTCAGACCACGCGCGCGAATCTGCCGCATCGCGCCAAGAGCGGACATGTCGTTGTAGCAGCAGACGGCGGTGGGAGGATCGGCAAGAGTCAGCAATTTCTCTATCGCAGTCATCGCAGCTTCCGGCTTGCCATCGCCATGAACGATCAGCTCAGGCATCGCCGGGATTCCGGCAGCATCAAGGGCGGCACGATAGCCGGCAACCCGCTCTGTATCCGATGCGTAGCCAAATTTATCGCCGAGATAGGCAATGCGGCGATGACCCAATCCAACCAGGTGTTCCGACGCGGCGCGCATTCCTTCGAAATTGCTGATCATGACCGAGTGCACAAATGCGCCGGGATATTGATCATTCACCAGCATGATCGGCACCATCATCTCCGCAAGCAACGGGAGATACAGCGCGCCGACGCGCGATGAGGTCACGATAATTCCGTCGACACGCCGTTCGGCGAATGCCTGCACCACTTTCTTTTCGCGCACGGGATCGGCGTTTGAGTCGGCCAGAAAGACAGAGTAGCCATGGTCATTAGCTGTTTCTTCGACGCCGCAGACCACCTCGCTGGCAAAAGGATCGGCGACCGTGGTTACTACCAATCCGATGGTGCGGGTGCGCCGCGTTACCAGACCGCGCGCCACAGCGCTGGCGCGATAGCCGGCTTCATCCGCGATCTTGCGGATCTTCGCGGCGGTCTGTGCATTGACCAGCGGACTGTTCTGCAACGCGCGTGAGACTGTGGGATGCGAAACTCGCGCCAACCGTGCAATATCTTTGATCGAGGGCTGCCGAAGAGCCCGTTTCTGCCCGGCAGGCTGTGCGGCTCCAGCGGCTTTGCCCGCCTCTTTGTCCAGCATGATTCGCTCTCTTGATTGCACACGTGTACGGACGAAGATCAGTCTGTAACAGCGGATCGCTTCAAGTCAATGCCGTGATGGAGCGCTGCCATATGACAGCGCAGCAATCGAGGGCAAAGAAGCCGGGACTGCCACCGGACTTTAGATACCCAATCTGGTTATCTAAGTCACTCAAAAGTTAGGGCCTGTGTTTTCATTTTCTGCATAAAACGGGCGGTTTTGTGTTACGTTCATGGTGATATTTATCACTAACTAGAATGGATTTCTTATTGAGGCATTCCATCCCTGTCCATGATGCGCTTGGCGCTGACGCCGCCTTCGGTTGTACAGATGCCGGCGGCGGGTTAAGCCGCAAGACCACCATCCACAAGAAGCGGCTTGCGGGAGCCCTCATCTGCGCGATGAGCCTGATCTGGTGCGTCAGCGTGGATGCACCGGCGGACGCTCGTACGGACGCTCATTGGGCGCACGTACAAGGCACTTTCTCCTTGCAGGTTGGAACGCCCATGGCCGATTCCGACGGGGTGAAATATTACCCGGTCCTATCGGCCTATCAGGGATTCCAACCGCAAGTTGTTCGCGTCCTTGAGCCGACGCATCCCACGCCGGGCAAACCGCCGCGGCTTCTGTATGTGCTGCCCGTCGATGCCGGCGTCGACCGCTTGTCATCGACTTGGAGCGATGGGCTGGAAGAGCTGCGCCTGCTCGATGTTCCCAATCGCTTCAATATGACGCTGATCGCTCCGTCGTTCACGTACGAACCGTGGTATGGCGACAGCGTAATGGATCAAGACCACCGGATGGAAAGCTTCATCCTCAACGACCTTGTTCCGTTCGGCGACACCTTTGCGCACAGTGATACTCCCCAACGCCTCCTCGTCGGCTTCAGCAAATCAGGCAATGGCGCGCTTTTACTCATCCTCAGGCATCCGACTGTATTCAGCGCCGCTGCTGTATGGGATTCTCCTGCACAGTTGAACGAGCTCTCAGGATATTCCGCCTTGCCGATGAACTTTGGCACGCAGGCGAACTTCGATCACTACAATATCCCCGCTCTTGTGACCGGCAGCGCTGAGGCATTCAAAGGCCAGAATCGTCTGTGGATCAGCGGCGATCGGTCCGTTTTTACCAAGGATATGGTCCAGCTGCACAATCAGCTGGAGGCAGCCTCAATCCCACATACGTGGGTGCAAGGAGCGCCCCGGGCACATAGTTGGCACAGCGGCTGGCTAAACGGCGCGGTAATGGGCCTCGACGCGATGACGACACCTGCTCCAACGGATAGCCGCAGGGCGCCGCTGACGCGCAGACAGCGAACGGCAGGGACGCTCGCGATGGAATCGGCGCCGCAATAATCAGGCGTCAGGCAGCGCGCAGTTCGCATTTGCAGGTAGGATTGTCCGGCCGCGTGGTATTGCCACATCGCCGACCCCGTAGTGTTATCCGATAGAAGGGTCAGAATAAAACAGTCCGTACCAATTCCTTAAACGGTAATAAAAAAGATTCCTGTGATGAGGGTAATGGCAATGCCTCCTTCAGGGGATGGTATCGTATATTAAGACAAAGGCAGATAGCCAGTCGAACAAATAGCCGATAGCACGAGTTTGGCTCAGGCCGGATAGACCCGGGAATCGACCTATGCGTAGGTCTGTTTGTCCATATTTGCACCCCGCAAGCGCGGGGTCAGCTTTATCCCCCGAGCCAAGCGGACATCCAGCAACCATGAACAAATCACATCAAGGAAAAAAAGCGCTTCGATCCGTACGTAAGCGGCCGACGAGTTATTGATCGCCACCCGAAGGTTGACGGATAGGGGTACGGCCGGTCTTTAATTTTGGGGCGTGAGCGGGCTTGCGCAGCATAGAGGGAATTTTACAAATAAGTAACGAAGATCCCACGAAGGTGTGAGAGGTTTTACACCGGAAGAAAATTATCTTGCCATAATTGTTCGTGCTATATTTTTTTTAGAGTTCCGCTCAGTGAATACACAACTTTTGAAGCGAGAATCCGTCTGAAGTAGGTAATCGACCCAGATTTGCTGTCATCGCGAGCAGCGGAAACCAATCGATCGACAGAATAACCGCACGTAGGATCGCTCGACAGAGTTCAGTTTCTGCACGTTCATTGCAAACTATTGCGTTCCGCCAAGGGGGTAACTTGCCAGTGAGGGTGTGCGTTTCAGAATCTTCTGAAACAGCTGCTGAGAAGCAATCCGGGCTTATGGGTGCTTATGAGAACGAATGGCACCAACGACGAACTTCGCGGGTTAAAGAATTTCCCTCGCCAAGTCGTGTGGCTTCGATTACGCAATTTAGCGTAAGTCAATGGAGTCTTTCCCGCTCAAAAAGGTTTTTTGATCTCGCGGTTGCCCTTCCGGTGCTCGCGGTATTTGCCGTTCCCATGCTGTTGATTGCTCTTTGCATACGGCTCACTTCAAAAGGACCGGCAATCTTTGTCCAGAAACGCGTGGGACGCAATGGGCATTTGTTTTCCATTTACAAATTTCGCAGCATGACCATTGAAGCTGGAAAAAATCCCGGACCTGGTCTCACGAAAGATGGTGATTGCCGCATTACTGCTTTTGGCAGATGGTTGCGGAAGCTCAAACTTGATGAGCTTCCACAGTTTTACAATGTCCTGCGAGGGGAGTTGAGCTTGGTAGGTCCCCGCCCCAAGTTGCCTCAGTATGAAGTTGTCCTGAACATGCCCTATCGCCCTGGTATCACAGGGGCGTCTACACTCGCATTCCGCAACGAGGAAGAGATTCTGAGTCGCGTACCCGCCGAGGAGATGGAGCTTTTTTACAACCAGCGAATCAAGCCTCTTAAAGCACGCATCGATGCACGCTATATGAGGCAGGCGACGTTTTGGACCGATCTCAGGATGATTATGGCAACCTTCCTCTCTTGTGTCGCGCCGGGGCGTTCGCCATCCGTTTCTCCGCGGCAGCCGAAACCGACGACAACATCTCAGCCACTTACTTACTTGGATTACGCTCGCGAGTCTTTCGAATCACCGAGCTAGTATTCTGTCCTAAGTTCATTACCCTAAATTCGTTGCTTAGATCAGCGTCACGAGCCACAGACCCTTCGCCCCGTTTGGCTCCCCAAAAACGGCCAAACGTCGCTCAGGATGACAGAGTATTTTTTTGATGCATCAGCTTGATCACGGCTTTGCCTCTGCGGCGATTCCTAAAACGCTATAACCCAGCGTGTTAAACTCGCAACATATGGACATTCCGAAGCGCTGGGAGAATGCCGTGGGCCGTCACGTCCTCCCTGTCCACCATAGATTTCAGCCGCGCGTCTGTTCTTCTTTGACTCGTCTCGCCTACTATCTCCTTACATTCGTGTTGGCAGCTTCAGCAAGCGCTCAGATCCCGAGTTCCACAGGCTCGTCGGATACGACAGGGACTTCGACTACCAACGACTGGGATTGCACCGATCCGCTTATGGCGAGTTCGGCTCAATGCGCCGAGCAGTCACAGCAGTATTCCAATCTACCGTTGTCTCAGCAAGTAGGCTCCCCAATCCCTCAAGAAACCGGGACACAAATCCCGAATTCGCGAAACAACTACACAGATATCGAATCGTTCACGCAACAAACGCCCAGCCGGAACCGAATACCCACAACGGTTCCTCCGGAGCCGCTCACTGAGTTTCAAAAGTTCATCGCATCGACGACCAGCCAGATTCTACCCATCTACGGAGCGAATCTGTTTCGCCGCGTGCCCTCCACCTTTGCCCCGCTAGAAACCGCTCCCGTGCCTTCCGACTATGTAATCGGGCCGAGCGATGAATTGCGTATTCGGATCTGGGGTCAATTGAACTTTTCGGCCAATGTGCGAGTGGACCGATCAGGCGATATCTATCTGCCGCAGGTGGGTCCCGTACATGTAGCAGGTTTGCAGTATTCCGCGCTCGAAGAACACGTGCGGAGCGCGATTCAGCGTGTCTACCATAACTTTGAACTCAGCGTCGATATCGGCCAAATTCGCGCAATCCAGGTGTATGTTGCCGGAGAGGCGCAGCGGCCCGGCGTGTATACGGTGAGCTCCCTCAGCACGCTGGTCGACGCTCTCTTTGCGAGTGGAGGTCCATCCCTGCAGGGTTCACTCCGTCACATTCAACTGCGGCGCGGCGATACGGTCATCACGGATTTCGATCTGTATGATCTTCTGGTTCGCGGCGATAAATCAAAAGACGCCAAACTCCTTCCCGGCGACGTCATCTTCATCCCGCATGTGGGCGCGCAGGTAGCAATCACCGGGAGCATACGAGTGCCCGCGATCTACGAACTCAGGGGAAACGACTCTCTCGCTGATCTGATTACTACTGCGGGCGGTGTGTCTGCGGTTGCCGAAGAGGCTCGCGTCTCGATCGAGAGGATCGAGAATCATCACGATCGTGAAGCGATGGAAGTGGCTTATGACTCGAACG
>JASHRR010001045.1 GCA_030037185.1 Xanthobacteraceae bacterium
GCGCCGTGAGCGGTCTTGCCGTGGAAGGTGAATTTTGCGCTGATCGCCGCATAGTTCATCAGGCCATAGCCGGCCGCGAAGTTGTCGCCGATGTGCAGCACGATCGCAATATCCGATTGCTTGAACTGGCCAGATCGCACCAGATAGGGCCGGCTGATGATCTGCTCCTCGGCCGGACCGAGCGAGATGGCGATGCTGCCCTGAATATTGTAACGCTCCATCGCCTGTTTGACGGCGTAAGCCGCGCCGATCGCGACGCCAGGATGTGTGTTGTGGCCCTCCATGTGGCCCGGCGCGCCGGCAATCAGCGGCTTGCGCTCAATGCTGCCGGGAGTCTGCGAGCCGCCCGGCAGCGCATCCATTTCGGAGACGATCACGATCTGCGGTTTGCCGCTGCCCCAGTGGGCCCAGACGTTGGTCGGCAGGCCGGCGCCGCCGACCTCGACGGTGAAGCCGATCGATTCCAGCACCTGCCTTACCAACTTCGCGCTCTCGAATTCCTGCATGCCGAGTTCGGCGAAGTAGTAGATGCTGTCACCGATCGCGGCGATCTCATCGGCGTTGCGCTCTACCGCCGCGTAGGCCAGCGCTTTGGCGCCGTCGGGCTCGGCCGCAACCGGCGTCGCCGCAGCGAGAAGACCGACCACAATCGCGACTGGCAGGCGGCAGGGTCTGTAGGCATCCACGGCTGACCTCTTTGGAGTTGCTATGTCCGATAACTTAGCCGATCGTTTCGATAAAATCGATCATCTGCGCTGCCGAAGCGGCAGTCCATCGCCTCGGCCGCGTTGATGGCTTGCCGGCTTGCCCATCCGATCTCGGGTCTGCGGAATCGGCGCAATTAACATGCGCACGGCAATGGCCGATGTGGATTGCCCCACTCCAATGAGCGGCGATTCGGAAACCGGCCGGCGCTTGGCAACAAAAGACGGCCCGCATGCGCACGCCAGCGGGCCGTCTTTTATCATCCGCCGGGACCACATCAGCCGGCGGCAGCGCTCATGCCAGTTTGATGCCCTTGAGCGGCAGGCTGCGCACCGGCTTGCCGGTTGCGGCGAAGATCGCATTGAGAACGGCTGGCGAGACCACCGCGATGGTCGGCTCGCCGATGCCGCCCCAGAAGTCATAAGTCGGCACGATGATCGTGTCGACCTTCGGCATCTCGGCGAGACGCATGATCTGATAGCTGTCGAAATTGAGCGACGTCATGCGGCCGTCCTTGACCGGACACTCGCCGTAGAGCGCCGCCGTCAGCCCGAATGCCACCGAGCCTTCGCATTGGGCGGCGATCTGGTCCGGATTGACCGGATGGCCGCAATTGACGCCCAGCACCAGCCGGTGGACTTTGAGCTTGCCGCTGTCGCTCACCGATACCTCGGCAACCGCGGCGGAGTAGGTCGCGTAGCCATTAAATTGCGCGATGCCGCGATGAACGCCCGCAGGCAGCGGCTCCCCCCAACCGGCCTTTTCGGCGACCGCATCGAGGATCGCTCGATGCTTCGGGAAGTTGCCCATCAGCGCGCGACGAAATTCCAGCGGGTCCTTCCCGGCCGCCTTCGCCACCTCGTCGATGAAGCATTCCATGTAGACGGCGTTCTGATTGGTGTTGACGCCGCGCCACGGGCCGACCGGGACGTGGGTGTTGCGCATCACATACTCAACGAGCATGTTCGGCGCCGCATAGCCGAGCTGGGCTTCGCCCGGGTTCACGTCATATCCTTGCAGCTGGCGCATATCTTTGCCGCCGGCGACCAGCGCCGGATTGACAAAGGCGTTGATCGACTGCCCCGAGATGCGCACATGCAAGCCGACGAGGTTGCCCTGCTCGTCAAGGCCCGCCGCCATCTTGGCCTGCGAGATCGGCCGGTAGAAATCGTGCGTCATGTCCTCTTCCCGCGACCAGATCATTTTGACCGGGGTGTTCGGGAAGTTCTTGGCGATGGCAACCGCCTGATGCACGTAATCCTGCGAGCCGCCGCGCCGGCCGAACCCCCCGCCGGGGTCCGAGCGGTACACCTCGCATTTGTCGAGCGGCAGGCCGGAGGCCTCCGACAAGGCCGCCAAGGAGGCCTCGGAGTTCTGCGACGGCACCCACGCCTGCGCCCTGTCGGCGGAGATCCTGGCGGTGCAATTCATCGGCTCCATGGTGGCATGGGCGAGGAACGGAGTCGAATAAATCGCTTCGACCTTCTTGGCCGCGCCTTCGATCGCCTTGACGGCGTCGCCGTTGCGGCGCTCGCCATTGTTGCTGGCGGCGTCGAACCCCTCGTGCAGATGGGCCGCGATGGTGGCATCCGACTGGCCGGAGTTGGCAGTGTCGTCCCAGACGATCGGCAGCGCTTCGAGGGCCGACTTGGCCCGGTACCAGGTGTCGGCCACGACCGCCACCGCACTGTCCTTCACCTTGAAGACGCCCTTGACGCCGGGGCGGCCGGCGACCTTTGTGTCGTCATAGCTTGTCACCGTGCCGCCGAACACCGGGCAACTCTTGATCGCAGCGCACAACATGCCGGGCAGCTTCACGTCGATCGCATAGACTTTGCTGCCGTTGAGCTTGTCGGCGGTGTCGAGCCGTTTGATCGGCTTGCCGGCGATCTTCCAGTCGCGCGGGTCCTTGAGCACGATGCTCTTTGCATCCGGCGGCGGCAGCTTGGCGGCGGCTGCGGCCACCTTGCCGTAGCTGATGCTGCGCTTCGACCCGGCATGAGAGATGATGCCGTCCGACACGGTCAGTTCGCCGACCGGGACATTCCACCGGTCGGCCGCAGCCTGCAGCAGCATCAGGCGTGCCGCCGCACCGCCGCGGCGCACGTAATCGTGCGAGGTGCGGATGCCCCGACTGCCTCCGGTGCCCATTTCACCCCACACCCGCTTGCGGGCGAGATTCTGGCCGGGGGTGATGGAATCGGTCGTCACCTTCTTCCAATCGCACTCGAGTTCCTCGGCGACCAGTTGGGCAAGCCCCGTCCGGGTGCCCTGGCCCATTTCGGTACGGGCGATGCGGATGACGCAGGCGTCGTCGGGTTTGACGACCACCCAGGCGTTGACTTCGACGCCCTCATCCGCGGCCGCAGCCCGGGCGGCCGCGGCGTCGGCCGGCAGGTGAAAACCGAGCGCCAGCCCGCCGCCGGCAACGCTCGTGCCGACCACGAAGGCGCGGCGAGAAAGCTTCGTCTTGCTGGAAATGCCTTTCATGGCAGACCTCCCGAGCCTCAAGCTTTGTGACGGTTGACTGCAGCGGACTTGCCGCCGCTCGGCATCTCGGCGGCGATGTGTATTGCGGCGCGGATACGCTGATAGGTGCCGCAGCGACAGATATTGGTCATCGCCTCATCGATGTCCTCGTCGGTCGGCTTGGGCTTCTTGTGCAGCAGCGCGGCCGCCGCCATGATCTGGCCGGACTGGCAATAGCCGCATTGCGGCACGTCGATCGCGGCCCAGGCCTTCTGCACCGGATGCGAGCTTGTGGGCGACAGCCCTTCGATGGTGACGATCTTGTCGCCTGCCTTAAGGTCGCCGACGAGGATCGAGCAGGATCGCATGACTTCGCCGTTGATGTGCACCGAACAGGCGCCGCACTGGGCGATGCCGCAACCATATTTCGTGCCAGTGAGGCCGACGTTCTCCCGAATCACCCACAACAGCGGTGTCTCGGGCTCGACCTGCACGTTATGCACGCGTCCATTGATGTTAAGTTTGGCCATGAGCATCCCTCTCACGACTGGAATCGAAACCTTAAAATTCGAGGTTCGAATTCGAGTGGCGAAACTTGGGTCTGTGGATCGCGACAACAGCGGAGCGCCGCAAAGCGCCGCTTTGTCGATCAAGGAGCATAGTCGAGAATCGGGGTGCCTGCCTATGCTGGTTGCAGGATTTGTTGCCGGTCCCCTGAAAAGCGGCTGGCAGCTGATGGCGATGATGTGCTCGCCGGCGAAACCCGTGAATGGGTATACAATCCCTCGTGCCGGGCCGGTGACCCCCGCCGTAACCGAGAACCTGTCGGCGGCTTGAGCGAGGTTATGCCATCGCGAGCGCGATGCCGCCCTTGCGCGGGCGGTTCCGCAACCGGCATGAACCGCAAGATTAACAGCCTACCGGTCGTCGCCCTTTTTCCATTGCGGCCCGTCAGCGACGTAGACGTCGACAGGCGCAAAGTCATCGGTCAGCACCTCTCCTGGGCCGGGTTCGGCTGCTGAGCGCTGCGCCAGCAGTTCCGGCAGCGGGTAGCGGAAGCCGTATTTTTTCTGCAGCTCCACCGCCTGCCGCTCGGCTGCTTCGATCGCACGCGGCGCGTCGGTTGCCACCACAGCGACCTCACCGAGGCCAGAGTGGTACAAATCGACGGTCGCGAACACGGTTTGCAGCGTGCGCACCGAAACCGGGAACAGCCGATTGGGCTCGTGAATGTTGAACACCGCGGTGCCGCCGGGCGCCAGCCGCCGCTTGAGCAGCGTGTAGAACTCCTTGGTCATGAGATGAAACGGTACCGAGCCGCCGATATAAGCGTCAATCAGGGCGACATCGTAGAGATTGCGGTTGCGATTGAGGAAAACGCGCCCATCGCTCGCCACAATGCGCATGCGATCGGTTTCTTTGACGCCGAACCACGTCTTGGCGGTATCGATGACGCCCGGGTCGATTTCGACCGAGTCGATTCGGGCATCGGGCAGGAAGCGCCCCACATAGCTGGTCAGGACGCCGCCGCCCAAGCCCATCAGCAGGACCGAGTCGACCTTCGGGGCATAAGCGAGCGCAACCGTCATCAGGCGCAAATACTTGGCCGGAATGACGTCGGCCTCCGCCAAGTTGATGCGCGACTCAGTGTAGTTCCACCCCTTGAGCCGCGCCGTCATCAGCAGTTCATTGCCGCGCTTGATCACATAGATGTCGTTGTATTGGCCTTCGATGTGAGCGAGCTGGCCGTCCTCGCGCGCGAGCAGGGTGGCGCGATCGAATATTTCCGCCGCCGGCGCCGCCGAAGGCGCGGTCGCGGCCACTGCAAATGCTGCGGCCACGGAGGTTGCGAGAAGCACCGCGACCTTGGCCGGGCGCCGGCGCGGCGGACAGGCGATCAGCAGGGCGCCGCAAGCCAGGCCGGCCGCACCGAGCATGAAGGTGATGGCGCGTGTGCCAATGGCGGGAATGAGGAGAAAGGTGGTGCCGAGCGTTCCGACGATACTGCCGGCCGTGGAAATGGCATAGACGCCGCCCGATACGCCGCCGGAGGCGCGCGTCGAGCGCAGCAGGAGCCTTATCGCAAACGGCGAGTAGGCGCCGTAAAAGGCGACCGGGAAGAACATCAGTACGAACGCGGAGGCGAGGCTGCCGGCTTTGATGTCGTCAATGGCATCAAGCAGCGCCTCCAGCAGCGGCGTCGAGAAGGACGGCAGCGCAAAAATGAAGATCGAGTCGGTCAGCACTGCGGCGCCGAGCACGCGCGCCGACGGATATCGGTCGGCCACCACACCGCCGCCAAAATACCCGGCCGTAAGTGCGGCCAGCACCGTGGAGATCAGCGAAGCCCAAGTGTAGATGCCGCTGCCAAAATAGGGGTTGAGATAGCGCGAGCCCAGCATCTCGAAGCTCATAACAATGGCGCCGGTCACGAACGCGCCGCCGTATATGACGGCACGAAATGTCGACGACACGACTTGGCGATCTGGCCGTTCGCCCGGCCGAAGGCGCGAGATCGACCCCTCCATTCGCAATCACCTTCGATTCAAATCAGTCGGTGAAAAATTATCCTCCATCGGCGCCGCAAACACAAATGGCAGCCGCAGGGCCAATACGCCGCGCATGGGCGGTGGCTGGTTCAGCGGTGGCGCAATCATATAACCGCCACAATCGCCGCATTGCTTCGCCGCGTGGGATGGTGTGTTCAAAGCTGATCCGGATAGCTTGCTAATCCCCGAATGGAGCGCTGCGTGGTCGAAGAATTTCCGAACAGGTCCTCCGAGCCGGGAGATATCGAGGGAGGTCCTTTGACCGATGACTATGGCGCAGGGCGCAATGGCACCGGCGCCGTTCGGCGGGGCGC
>JASHRR010001046.1 GCA_030037185.1 Xanthobacteraceae bacterium
AGCGGCACCTGGACTCCCGCCAAATGAGGCCGGCTGCCGATCCTTGGCTTGGTCTCGGGCGCCGAGACCTCGCTCACCGCACTGGCGCCGGTCGACGGGTCGCCAGCCCTAGTTGATGCTTACCGCCGTCGACGGCGAGCCAAGCTGCTTGGCAAGCATCCGGCTAGCAGCTGATGGCGTGGAGGCGATGACCCGCCGCAAAGGTGAAATCACCCGCGCCGCATCACGTGGCGCTTTCGGCCGAGGTGATATTTTGTGCTGCGGTGTCCTAACGGCGTCGCCGTTCACGTATTCCCTGCGCCGCGATGACAGCGATTTCGTGGTGTTCTGCTTTGCCAAGCCCGAAGGCGCGGACGCCTTTTCCAAGCGCTTCGGTGGGGAGTAGCTGCCTGAGAGTCAGGGATAAGCGGGGCGCTGACGGTACGTCAAACCTCATGGCCCCGGAGGAAAGGAAACTGATTGACCTACATCCGCTTCCGAGCTTCGGCGTACGCTTTGGCCCCGGCTCCCTCATAGGCCGGCTTCGCATGAGACTGCGGCTATCATGGACCTCATTTTCAGTAGCAGCAAGCGGCGACGCGCCCAGAACACATGGCGACGAGATGGCGCGGAACGGCACCGAGGTCAAGCTCCAGGCTGCAATAGGGTTGATGGCCGTGTTCTGGTACGGGTGTCGTATACGCCTGCCGCGCGGGTGCTGGTTTGGGCGAGGGCATTGACCCGGCAACCCCGATAACCATGCGCCATGCTGGAACGGACGACGATGCTTGCGTCCTGTGGTCGTGCCAAGCCGACGCCGGATTCCTGGCTCAGCGCGGGCCTCGCCTCGCCGCTGGACGTTCGCGAACGCCGCGACGTACCCCCAGTGCATGTCCAAGCTACTTCGGCCGTATCCGGCCGGAGCGCTAAACGTGAACGTTCCAGCGGCGAGGTTGCGTGCAACCTGGCGCACGGGCGATACGGGTCCGCAAGACACCGGCGCCAAGGTGGTGGCTGTATGGCGACATGCGCAGGTTGGGCCCCTCGCCAGCTCGACCAAGAGGTCAAGCTTATCCATCGGTATCAGTGCCTCAGAGCTGCTAGGCTCGACCTTGCTTCAATCTGGCCGGCAGCGTCGTGGATTTCGGACCGGATGGTAATATGCTTGGCCAGCAGTGACCGTGCGTAACGGTTCCGACGAGCGGCGTTGGAAATGCGGTCGACCTCGACACCATCCCTCCCTCTCGCGTAAGGCGGTTGTGGTCGTGGCTAAGCGAACCGTTGGTGGCACACCGACCGGGCGGCGTTTTGGCGCAACAGACTGTCAGCGCCAGCTCAAAAAACCCATGTTTTGGATGCCGTTGCCCCCGGGGAAATCGCGATCGAGTTGCTGATCAAGTTGCTGAGCGCTGTGCGCCCTAGTTCGTATAAACGATGCTCTCACACTTCCTCGTCAACTCGTGGCGCGAGCGGAACCGTGAACCGAAAGATCGCGCCCCCCTCCGGATTAGGCTCGGCCAAAATGCGTCCACCATGGGCCTCGATTATGGTCCTTGAAATGGACAATCCGACGCCCATTCCCTGGCGCTTCGTGGTGGCAAAGGGTTGGAAAAGCTGGGCGGCAAAATTGCGGTCGATGCCTGGTCCGGTATCAGCCACGCTGATCTCGACCATGTCTGGCTCAACGAGTGTCGTTGCGATCACCAGTTCGCGCCGCGTGACCATCTCCATAGCTTCGACTGCATTGCGCAACAAGTTCAACAAGACCTGCTGAATCTGTATTTTATCCACGAGGACGCTGTCGGCGTCGGGATGCAGGTTAAATCTGAGGTTCACACCTCTTTCTTTCCATCCGACGAATGCCAGATTGCTTGCCTCGTCAAGCAAATTTGCAATCCCTTCGACCCTGAGGTCAGGTTCGCCGTGCGCCATGAAATCGCGCAAACGACGAACGATTTGTCCCGCTCGGACTGACTGCGCCGAAGCATTTCTCAACGCATCTCGGAGTGTTCTTGACAGCTCGTCGGTCCGTCCATCAAGTAATCGCTGCATCCCACTGAGATAGTTGGTGATGGCCGACAGTGGCTGATTAAGCTCATGCGTCAAACCCGACGCCATGTGGCTTACAGTGTTCAGTCGTGAAAGGTGAAATAAGTCCGATTGCACCTCCTGGAGCTTGCTTTCCGCGAGCTTCCGTTCGGTAATGTCTCTTGCGATTTTCGATGCTCCAACAATCTGCCCATTTGCATCGAGGATTGGTGAGATCGTCAGCGATACCGGAAGCTCCGTTCCATCCTTGCGCCGGCGGACGGTCTCGAAGTGGTCCACTCGCTCACCACGCATTATTTGCTGGACGAGCATCTCTTCCTCGTTCATTCGATCCAGGGGAAAGAGGATCGAAATGGGTTGTCCCACAGCCTCTTCGAAAGTGTACCCGAACATTATGCGGGCGGCATTATTCCAACTTGTGATAATACCACCGAGGGTCTTGCCGATAATTGCGTCGTCGGAGGATTCAACAATATCGGCGAGGTATTGCTGGGCATCCTTCGCACGCCTGTGCTGAGTGACATCGCTATCCACTGCGACGACCATCCTAAGTAGATCGTCTGCAGCGCGTGGCATCGACCAGTGGGTAGCGGCAACGATCACTTCGCCATTGCGTCGGGTGTTGAGAAGGTCTCCCGCCCACTCACCATTCTCGTTTAATTGAGCTTCGATATCAGCTAATGGACGCGGAAAGACCGTCCGCAAAAGCTCATAGACGTTGCGTCCGAGCGTTTCTTGGCGCGGCCACCCGTAAAGCCGCTCCATTCCGCGCGTCCAATGGCGAATGGTCCCATCGAAGTTACGGATCATGAATTGGACCCCATCGAGCGCTTGTTGCAGTCCGCCAGGACCCATATCCACATCCGTGACCATGCAACCGATCTCCCACACCGTCCCCTTCGGCACCCACGCGCACCACCAGGTTGCCCCCCTCCAAGGGCCTCAATATGACACGAACAGGCTGTTTCACATTGGACTATGTCTGCTGGTAGGGGGTGAAGCTGGCGTCCGGCTCGAGGACCCGAGCCGGTCATTTGGCCACAAGTGAGCCGGAGAAGCTCGAACAACGTTTTTCGGTGACGGACCCGGCCTGTAGACAGCGAGCGCGAAAAAGTTCTGCGCCGATGTGCCGCTGCCGCACAAATCGACCTCCCGGACCCGCTCGGCGACCTTCTGCTCATCCCCAAGCGTTTAGAGCGGGAAGGCCTATCGGTTTTGGGGGACGGTTTAGGAGTGCCTCGGCATGTTCAGCAGATATCTATCTCGCGCAGGCCCCTTCGTTG
This sequence comes from Xanthobacteraceae bacterium, assembly GCA_030037185.1. The sequence goes on from JASHRR010001046.1 coordinate 3,312, forward strand.
CCGTCACCTTGGCTGCGGCCGCTGGGCTGGCTTTCGACGCCATGACCCCGGAAATAATCTCGGTCTGCCTTTTCTATCTGAGCGGGGTTCTCGTAGGCTACTGGTTTCCCCAAACGAAGGCCGCGCTTGCGCTTGCACTGCTCGCGACGGCGCTGATCATCATTGGACATTGGATAACGATCCCCGACGGCCTACCGGATTGGGAGGCTTGGTTGAATCGTGGTATCGCCGTCGGCGCTGTTTGGCTGGCAGCGGTTTTCGTGTGGTACATCCGTGTCCTTGAGCAAAAATTGCGGGCGAGCAAAGATCGTCTGCAGTTTGCCCTCGATGCAGCCCTGCTCGGGTGGTGGCAGTACGATCCGCGCCACCGCGTGGCTTCGGGCGATACACGCTTTAAGCAGATTTTTGATGTGACCACCGACGAACTGCCGATCGAGGACATCAAGAAGTTGGTGCATCCGGACGACGCTGAAAGGTTTTGGGCGGACCGCGAGGCCGCCCTCGATCCCGCCGATCCGAAGAGCGCCGCGCATGAGTACCGGGTTCGCCCTCGAGACGGCGAGATCGGTGCCCTCGAAAGACGCGAGCAAACGCACTTCTACCCAGCCGGGAGTCGCCGGAGGGTCGCGAGTGCTGTCGGTACCGTGCGGGACATCACCGAGCGCAAGGTGGCAGAGGAGCGCCTGCGCGAGAGCGAGGAGCGGCTGCGTTTCATTGCCGACCGCGCGCACGTCGGCTACTGGCACTGGGAAATCGCAACCGATCGGCACGAGTGGTCGCCGCTCTCCGACCAGTTCTTCGGCGTCCCACCGGAGGAGCCGATGAGTTATGCGCGCTTTCTGGCCGCGCTCCACCCCGACGATCGCGGGCGCACCGACCGCGCCATCCGCGCCTGCCTGAAGACCAGCGGACAGACAGACTACGACATCGAATACCGCACGCTGTGGCCGGACGAGACCGTGCGGTGGATTCACACGAAGGGAAATGCCGCATTCGCGGATGGGAAACCGGTGCGGATGGCCGGTCTTGCGCTCGACATCACCGAACGCAAGGAGCGCGAGGAAAGGAAGCATCTCCTGGTCCGCGAAATGAATCATCGGATTAAGAACATCTTTACCGTCGTGGACGCTATCGCGCATCGGACGGCGGCAGAGAACCCCGAAGATTTCGCGGAGCGCTTCTCCGAGCGCATCCGGGCCCTGTCAGCCAACCAGGACCTGCTCTTCCGGAACGAGTGGAAGGGAGTTGAGGTCGAGTTGGTGCGGGCCCAACTCTCACACTTTTCCGATCTGATTGGTTCTTGTGTTGTCGTGGATGGCCCCAAGCTGCGCTTCAACACGGTCGGTGCGCAAACCATTGGGCTCGCGCTCCATGAACTTGCTACGAATGCCAGCAGGCGCTTTCGACGGATAGAGGTCGCGTGGATGTTTGCTGGAATTTCGCCTTCACCATGAGTTGGACCGAGCGCGAGGGGCCGTCCGTGTCGATGCCGAAGCGGCGGGGATTCGGCTCAACGGTTATAGAAAGAATGGCGGAAAGCAGCCTGGGTGGCACGGTAGATCTTGACTATGCGGCCTCAGGCCTGGCTTGGCGCCTGACCTGCCCAGCAGGGAATGTGTTGGAGCGACATAACGGAAATCGATTTTCGATGGCGAAACCAAATCGCACTAAACCTGTCCATGGACCATACCGGAGTGACGCCTGCTGTTGAACGTGCTGCACATACGCCCCGCAAATGCCGATTCGGCCCAGAAAAAGGGGGAGTCGTCATGACCGACACCGAGTTCGGCGATCATCATCGTCGTGGTGCTGTCGCGAGCGGCTGCCCTTCTGGCGAATGACAAGCCGGGTTGCCGGCTCGAACGCCATCAAGCATTGGCCGCGTCGATCGGATGACGACGAGGGGGTCACCCACATAGCCGTCGAACAGCTGGCCGCGCGTCGAGCAAGCTGTACGGCCATCGCCAAGCTAAGGTTAGCGAAGACAGGGGCCGGCCGGTCTTGCGGGACTGCTTGCGCATCATGTTCGCCGACGAACCCGCTTTCGCCGCATGAACCGCCGGGGCCGTGCTGGGCTCCCGATGGAACGAGGCCGCAGGTCGCCTGCCAACTCATTCGACGAATACGCTACATGGCGCAGTCAGAGCGAAGGATGGAACTCATGCCAGCGTCCGATACGCAATGCTTCCAGGTTTCCTGGAGACATTGGCCAAGAAGCACCCAGGCAGCTCATCCTGCTGCTGGTGGATGGTACCGACAATCATCAGAGAAGTTCGACGCAATTGCGAGGCGTTTTGCCTGCTCGATGTGATTATTCATTTGCGCAGGCTCAAAAGATACGCGATTACTTGCTTTACCTGATAATCTGCCAAGTAGGGGTGCGGCATTCCTTTTGGGTCGTCCAGGCCCCGGTGCGTGGTTCTCAGAAACTTCTGCAACGATTGAGCAGTGACGTCATTTCTTTGAGCGATTGACTCAAATGATGGAGCGGGCGGATTAAAGACTGGTTCGTAAGGCTGGTCGGGCGCCGCCAGAT
>JASHRR010000122.1 GCA_030037185.1 Xanthobacteraceae bacterium
CGAACAGGCCGACCTGGGCGACGTAGGGCGGGCGATGGCGCGGCAGGCCGCGCTTGCCCTCGATTGATTCGATCATTGCCGATTCTTCGCCGCAGATGTAGGCGCCGGCGCCGCGGCGAAGTTCGATCCGGCTGTATTTCGTAAGCCCTGCCGCTTCCACCTTGGCAAGCTCCTCGATGAGCATCAGCCGGATTTCCGGGTATTCATCGCGCAGGTAAATATAAACCTCGGCAGCCTCCACCACCCAGGCGGCGATCAGCATTCCCTCGATAAAGCGATGCGGGTCGCGCTCGAGATAGTGGCGGTCCTTGAAGGTGCCGGGCTCGCCCTCGTCGGCGTTCACGGCCATCAGCCGCGGTGCCGGTTCTGCCCGGACCAGCGTCCATTTGCGGCCGGTCGGAAAACCGGCGCCGCCGAGCCCGCGCAGCCCGGCATCGCTCACCGTCCTGATGATGTCGTCGCGACTGCGCTCGCCGGCAAGGCACGACCGCAGCAGCGCGTAGCCGCCGTCAGCCTGGTAGGCCGCAAGGTCTTTGCCGCCGCTGTAGGCGTGGACATGCCCGCCCACCGCCACCGCGGCAGCGATCCCCTCACACGAGGAATGCGGCACCTGCCGGTGGCCGACTGCCACCACCGGCGCCCGATCGCAGGCACCCATGCACGGCGCACGCAAAACCCGCACGCCGGGCCCGAGCTTGCCGGGCAATGCGGCGATCAGCCGTTCGGCCCCCGCCATCGCGCACGACAGGCTGTCGCAAACCCGCACCGTGATGGCAGGGGGCGCAGGAGCGTCCTTTACCACGTCGAAATGCGCGTAGAAGGTCGCCACCTCGTAGGCCTCGGCCTGCGCAAGCTTCATTTCGTGCGCCAGCGCCGCCAGGTGCGGCGCGCAAATGTGGCCGTAGCGATCCTGGATCAGATGGAGGAATTCGATCAGCAGATCGCGCCGGCGCGCGCGCGCGCCGAGCAATTGCCGAATCTCGGCGAGCGCCTGCGGATCGAGCTGGCGGCCCTTGGGGGTCTCGCGCGGGCGGCGCCGCGATGTCTGGGGCTTGTCGATAACGTTCATGCCGGAGCCATCACCCAGATCGTCGATAAACCTCTCGGGCGCCTAGAACAACCCGACAATCCGGCCATCCGGGCGGACATCGATTGAGTCGGCGGCCGGTACTTTGGGCAAGCCCGGCATCGTCATCACATCACCGCAGACTGCGACCACGAACTCGGCCCCGGCAGACAGCCGCACCTCGCGCACCGGCACCGTGTGATCCTCGGGCGCGCCCTTGACGTCCGGGTTGGTGGAAAAACTGTACTGCGTCTTGGCGATGCAGACCGGCAGCTTGCCGTAGCCCATGGCCTCGAACGAGGCGAGCTGGTCGCGCACCGTTTTGTCGGCGGAAATGTCCTTGGCGCGGTAGATCTCACGGGCGATCGTGCGGATTTTCTCCACCAGCGGCATTTCATCCGGATAGAGCAGCTTGAGCGTGCTCTTGCCGGAATCGGCAATGCGCACCACCGCCTTCGCCACCTCGGCCGCGCCTTCGCCGCCCATCGCCCAATGGTCGGCCATCAATGCTTCGACGCCGAGCGACGCACAGGCCTTCTGGACGAGCTCGATTTCGGCCGGCGTGTCGGCCGAGAACCGGTTGATGGAAACCACCGGCACGAGGCCGAACTTGTGAACGTTCTCCACGTGGCGCGCAAGGTTGGTGATGCCGGACTTGAGCGCCGTCAGGTTTTCGCTCTTGAGGTCCTCCTTCTTCACCCCGCCATGCATTTTCAGCGCCCGGATGGTGGCGACGAGCACCACGCAATCCGGCGCAAGGCCGGTCTTGCGGCACTTGATGTCGATGAATTTTTCGCCGCCGAGGTCGGCCCCGAAGCCTGCCTCGGTCACGACGTAGTCGGCGAGCTTTAGTGCGGTGGTGGTCGCCAGCACCGAATTGCAGCCGTGCGCGATGTTGGCGAAGGGGCCGCCATGCACGAAGGCCGGCGTGCCCTCCAGGGTCTGGACGAGGTTTGGCGCGAGCGCGTCTCTGAGGAGCGCCGCCATCGCCCCGTGCGCCTTGAGGTCGGACGCCCTGACCGGCTTGCGCTCGCGCGTATAGCCGATGATCACGTTTCCGAGCCGGTGCTTGAGATCGTCGAGATCGCGGGCGAGGCAGAAAATCGCCATCACCTCCGAGGCCACCGTGATGTCAAAGCCGGCCTCGCGCGGATAACCATTGGCAACGCCGCCGAGCGAGCAGACGATCTCGCGCAGCGCGCGGTCGTTCATGTCGACGACGCGGCGCCAGGCGACGCGGCGGCTGTCGAGCCCGAGGGCGTTGCCCCAATAGATGTGGTTGTCGATCATCGCCGCCAGAAGGTTATGGGCTGACGTGATGGCGTGGAAATCGCCGGTGAAATGGAGGTTGATGTCCTCCATCGGGATCACTTGCGCGTAGCCGCCGCCGGCGGCGCCGCCCTTCAGGCCGAATGAAGGTCCGAGCGAAGGCTCGCGCAGACACAGCATGGCCTTCTTGCCGATGTGGTTGAGGGCGTCGGTGAGGCCGACTGTCGTCGTGGTTTTGCCCTCGCCGGCGGGCGTCGGGGTAATCGCCGATACCAGGATCAACTTGCCGTTCGGCCTGTCCTTCAGGGTCTTGATGTAGTCGATCGAGATTTTGGCCTTGTAGTGACCATAGGGTTCGAGATCCGTGGGCGCGATGCCGAGCCGCTCATGCGCCACATCGGCGATCGGGCGCTTGGTGGCAGCCTGCGAGATTTCGATGTCTGATTTTGGATTGATGTGCTGGGAGGCAGGCATTACGCATTTTCCTTGGGCTTTGGGAATCTCACGCTATCATCCGGGGATGTTCTCGGGCAGGCCAAGCCCTGGGCACCTTCACGCAAGGCGGGCTCCCACCGCGAGTTTGGCGGCGGCCGCGTAATCGCCGGCCCCGACCTTGCCGCCGTCGGCCGGCTTCACGCGCAGCGCCTTGATGCGGCCGTCCGCGCACACAACCGTGAAGCCGTCGGCTTCGACCGCGACGATCTCGCCCATCTTGCCGGCGATCCCCTTGGGATCGCGCGCCGGCAAAGGCTTGGCCTCGAACACCTGGAGGGCCTTGCCGTCGAGGGTCGTCCAGGCGCCCGGCGCCGGATTGCAGCCGCGGACGAGATTGTGGATCTGGCGCCACGGTTTGCCCCAGTCGATCCGGGCATTGTCGGCCGTGCAGCGGCCCTCATAGGTCGCCTGGCTGTCGTCCTGCTTGATTCGCGGTGCCTTGCCGGCCTTCACGAGGTCGACCGATTCCAGCATCGCCTCGACCCCCATCGGGAACAGGCGATCGAAATAGACCGAGCCCAGCGAGTCCTCAAAGCCGATAGGCGTCTTCTTCTGCAGCAGCACGTCGCCGGTGTCGAGCCCGTTGTCGGGCCAGAAGATCGATAATCCGGTTTCAGTCTCGCCCTGGATGATCGGCCAGTTGATGGCGCTGGGGCCGCGGTATTTTGGCAAAAGCGAGGGATGGTACTGGATCGACCCGTGGGTCGGGATGGTGAGGAAGTCCTCCGGCACGAACAAGGTGACGAACGCCATCACCTGCAGGTCCGGCTTGAGAGCGCGGAATTCCTGCCACACCTCGGGCTTGCGGTAGGAGGCCGGTTGATAGACCGGCAGCTTTGCCGCAACCGCGGCCTCCTTCAAGGGATCGGCCTTCTGACCGGCCTTTTCCGGCGCCACGTAGACGGCGACGACCTCTTCGCCGCGCTTGAGCAGCGCTTCCAGCACCGCCTTGCCGAAGGCCTGTTGGCCGTGAACCACGATACGCATGACCCAAGTCCCCGGATGTCAGAAGTCTGGATGTCCCGCGCCGGGCGGGCAAAGCGTGCCCGCCCGGCAAGGATTTGCTAGGCCGCCTCGGTTTCCTTCTTTTCGGGTGGCGTGATGGCACCCGAACTCTTGATGGCCGCATATTCTTCGAGCGAATAGCCGAGCACCTCGGTGAGGATTTCCTCGGTATGCTCGCCGAGCAACGGGGCCCGTCTCACTTCGGTGACCGAGTCGGACATTTTGACCGGATTGCCGACGGTCAGGTATCTGCCGCGTCCGGGATGATCGACCTCGACCACGGTGCCGGTGGCGCGCAGCGACGGTTCCTCGGCGATCTCCTTCATCGACAGGATCGGCCCGACCGGAATGTCGTGCTGGTTGCAGATGTCCATGACCTCGAACTTGGTCTTGGTTGTTGTCCACTCCTCAATCGTGCTGAAGATGTGCCGCAGCCGCGGCAGCCGCGCCGGCGGCGTCGCATAGTCCGGATCGGTCTTCCATTCGGGCTTGCCGATCAAGTCGCAGATGGCGCCCCACACCGGCGCCTGGGTAATGAAGTAAATGTACGCATCGGGGTCGCTTTCCCAGCCCTTGCATTTGAGAATCCACCCCGGCTGTCCGCCGCCGGAATCGTTGCCGGAGCGCGGCACCGCCTTGCCGAACGGAATGCCTTCGCCATACTGGCCGTATTCGGTGAGCGGCCCATGGGCGAGGCGTTGCTGGTCGCGCAGCTTGACGCGGGCAAGATTGAGCACGCCGTCTTGCATGGCGCACAGCACGCGCTGGCCGCGGCCGGTGCGCATGCGCTGGTAAAGCGCTGCCACGATGCCGAGCGCGAGGTGCAGTCCGGTGCCGGAGTCGCCGATCTGCGCGCCGGTCACGAGCGGCGGCCCGTCGCGAAAACCGGTGGTGGATGCCGAGCCGCCCGCGCACTGAGCGATGTTCTCGTAGACCTTGCAATCCTCATAGGGGCCCGGCCCGAAACCCTTCACCGACGCCACGATCATGCGCGGATTGGTTTTATGGATGTAATCCCAGGTCAGTCCCATGCGCTCGAGCGCGCCGGGCGCGAAATTCTCCACCAGCACATCGCAATGCTTGATCAGGCGCTCGAGGATTTCCTTGCCCTTCGGATGCTTGGAATCGATCGTGATGGAGCGCTTGTTGCCATTGAGCATGGTGAAGTAAAGGCTGTCGGCCCCCTTGACGTCGCGCAGCTGCCCGCGGGTGATGTCGCCGACGCCGGGCCGCTCCACTTTGATGCAGTCGGCCCCCATGTAGCCGAGCAACTGGGTGCAGGTGGGGCCTGACTGCACGTGGGTGAAATCGAGCACCCGCACGCCGTCAAGCGCCTTGCCGGCTGCTCCCCAAGGGGCTGCCAAGGGCGGCGGCAAATCCGGCGATCTTTCGTCGTAACGGGCGGTAACCTTGGGGTCGGCCTTGATTTGAGCGGGCCGGTTGGCCACCGTTTTGACCACCGGTCTCTTGATTCTCCTCGCGACCTTGTTGGGCTTTGCAGGCGCTATCTTGCGTCTTGCCATTGCCGACCTCCCGTCATGCCCGATGCGCGCAGCCGCACTCGCAGCTGCCGTTGTCATTTCTTGCGAAGAACGCTTTGCGGATTGAGATTGCCGATGCGGCCGCTCTCGCTGCCGGCCGCCGAGTCGATCACCGCGTTGATCAGGGTCGGCTTGCCGCAGTCCATCGCCGCGTTGACGGCGCGCTTGAGTTCGTCCGGTGTCGTCACATTGGCGCCGATGCCGCCGAACGCTTCGATGATCTTGTCATAGCGGGCACCCTTGACGAACACGGTGGTGGCGGCGTCCGGGCCTCCGGAGGGGTTGACGTCGGTTCCGCGATAGATGCCGTCATTGTTGAAGACGACGACGCAGACCGGGAGGTGGTACCGGCAGATCGTTTCCACTTCCATGCCGCAGAAGCCAAAGGCGCTGTCGCCCTCGACCGCGAGCACGGGTTTGCCGGTCTCTATCGCGGCGGCGACGGCAAAGCCCATGCCGATGCCCATCACCCCCCAGGTGCCGACATCGAGGCGGCGGCGCGGCTTGTAAATGTCGATGATGCCGCGCGCGAGATCGAGCGTGTTGGCCCCTTCGTTGACGAGGATCGCGTCCGGCCGCTCCTTGATGACGGTCCGCAATGCGCCGAGCGCGCCGTGGTAGTCCATGGGCGCCGAATTCTTCATCAGCCGCGGCGCCATCTTGGCGATATTCTCGTCCTTCTTGGCATTGACGGCGCCGACCCACTCGGCCGGCGGCGACGGCCAGTTGCTGCCCATGCCCTCCACAAGCGCCGATACGCAGGAGCCGATGTCGCCCACCACGGGAGCAACGATCTCGACGTTTGAGTCGATCTCCCGCGGCTCGATGTCGATCTGGATGAACTTTTTG
>JASHRR010001047.1 GCA_030037185.1 Xanthobacteraceae bacterium
GTGAATCGTGTGGCGTCAGCTTCTTTGTTGCCGACAATCCGACAGGTTCGGGCAATATTGGCGGCCTCGCCGGCGCTGACCAGATTTGCCAGAACGCCGCGCAGGCTCTGGGCGGGCGGGATGCGGGTCGCACATGGCGCGCCTATCTGAGCCAGGAGCAGAAAGGCGCCACACCGCGCATCAATGCCCGCGATCGCATCGGCCCCGGGCCCTGGTACAACGTCAAGCACCAGCTGATGGCGAGCAACCTTGCCGATCTGCAGGGCGACCAGCAGCGGGACCGCAACAACATCCGGCGCGAGACCGTGCTGGACATCAAGGGCGAGGTTATTCCTGGCAACCAGCACGACATCCTCACCGGTTCGGACCCCGACGGCCGGGCGTTCATCGACGGCTACGATCACACCTGCAACAACTGGACGTCGGACGCCATGACTTATCCGCAGGCAAACCCGAATGTGCCGGCGGACCGCGCCCGCGCGATGCTCGGCCACTCGGACCGCGGCGGTCAGAATACGTCGTGGATTACGTCACATTTGAGCCAGGGATGCAGCAAGCAGGCGCTCATCAACACCGGCGGCGCGGGTCACCTTTACTGCTTCGCCACCAACTGAAACGGCGCCGCGCTGTCGAGATGGCCCGCCGACTGTCCCGAGAATGAGCTATTTTTCGGGACAGGGTCCATTTTCATTGCCGATGGAACGTGCCTTCAAGTCCGGCGCGGCTACAACGATGCCGGTGCATCGGTGCATCACACAGCCATCCCGAAGCACCCGCGCAACCGTTCGCAAAGTAAAACCCAAGGTGCGCACCCCGTTCATTGTGGCGGGCCTCGCGTGCAGCGCTCCCGCCGCCGCCCGGAGTTGGCACGAATACAGCTGTCCGGAGTAAGCATCGACCCGACTTGCTATCGATGGCGGGATGCTTCAATTGCAGACGCAGCAGCTGGCGACCGCCTCGACTATTGTCCTTGCAAATATTTGCTTCCTCGCCGTTGAAAGCGCCGGCCGCATAGCGCATGATCGATTGACACAAGATCTTGTGGCATCGGGGGGCCAAATGAGCGGTCGCAAATCGATACCTTTGGTCTTTGTTGCCGGTTGCGGTGTCCTCTTCGCAGCCGGCATTGCGTTGGCGCAAACGCCGCTGCCTTTGCCGCCCGAGATTGCCGCGCCAAAAGATGTGCCGTTTGCTGGTACGATTCGCCTCGCAGTCGATGCAACCGACGTGGCGCGCCATATCTTCCGCGTCAAGGAATCGATCCCGGTGCAGAGCGGCTCGTTGACGCTGTTATATCCCAAATGGCACCCCGGGACTCATTCTCCTGCCGGCAGGATCGACGCCCTCGCCGGCTTGGTGATTCAAGCCAACGGCCATCGGGTGGAGTGGGTGCGCGACACGGTCGATATCTATGCGTTTCACGTTAACGTACCCGCCGGCGCTACCAGCCTTGATCTGGAGTTTCAGTTCCTTTCGGCGGGTGACGGCAACGAGGGGCGCATCGTCACAACGCAGGAAATGCTCAATCTGCAATGGATCAGCGTCGTCCTCTATCCGGCGGGCCATTTCGTGCGGCAGATCACCTTCGAACCAAGCTTGAGGCTTCCGGACGGTTGGCAGTTCGCAACGGCCCTTGAGGCTCAATCCACCGGCGGCTCCTCCGCGACCTTCAGGCCTGTTTCCCTGGAGACCCTCGTGGACTCGCCCGTATTTGCCGGGCGGCATGTCAAGCGGGTGGAGCTGGATGCGTCCGTGTCCGTGCCGGTGCGGCTGAATGTTTTCGCCGACCGCCCGGACCTGTTGGAGGCGAAGCCCGAACACCTCGACGCCCATCGCGCGCTGGTGACTCAGGCCTATAAGCTTTTCAATTCCCACCACTATGACCACTACGACTTCTTGCTCGCCGTGACCGATCGCATGGGCGGGATCGGCCTGGAACATCACCGCTCCAGCGAGAATGTGACTCCGCCGACATATTTCACGGAATGGGACAGGAACGCGGATACCCGCGAGCTGCTGCCACACGAATATGCTCACTCCTGGAATGGCAAGTTCCGGCGGCCTGCAGATCTGTGGACGGCAAACTACAACGTGCCCATGCGCGACAGCTTGCTGTGGGTCTATGAAGGCCAGACGCAATATTGGGGGCGGGTGCTGGCGGCGCGGGCGGGGCTTTGGAGCAAGCAGCAGGCCTTGGATGCCCTTGCCGACGTCGCCGCGGTCTACACTCACCGCGCCGGCCGCGAATGGAAGTCGCTTCAGGACACGACCAACGATCCAATTACCACCGGTCGGCGCGCGATACCCTGGCGAAGCTGGCAGCGCAGCGAAGACTATTACTCGGAAGGCGAGTTGGTTTGGCTCGATGCCGACACTTTGATCCGCGAGCGCTCAGGCGGGCAAAAGTCGCTGGACGACTTCGCGTCGGCATTCTTCGGCATCGATAATGGCAAGTGGATGTCGTCGGAGTCCTACGCCTTAGACGACGTGGTCAGAGCGCTGAATGAGCTGCAGCCATATGATTGGGCAGATTTTTTGCGCACGCGTCTTGAAAGCCACGACAGCGAAGCGCCACTCGACGGCATTGCGCGCGGCGGCTACCGATTGGTCTACTCCGACACACCGTCGGACTATTTCAAGAGGAGAGAGGCCCGCCGGAAACTGACCGATCTCACTTTCTCGCTGGGCTTTGTTGTGGGCAGGGAAAACAAGCTGGCGGACGTACAATGGGGCGGTCCCGCCTATGCCGCTGGTCTGACCGTCGGCACACAGATCATCGCGGTCGATGGCGTGGCCTACGATAGTGATCGCCTGAGGGATATTGTGAAAGCCGCCAAGACAAGTAATGCGGGAATCGAACTGCTGGTCAGGAACGGTGACCGCTACAGCACCGTGCGTATCGATTACCACGACGGCCTGCGCTTTCCGCATTTAGAGCGTGACGCGAGTGTTCCGGCTCGGCTCGATTGGATTCTGGAGCCACGGCAGTAGAGCATTTTCAGTGGCGGGATAGATGGGGCAGCCGCCGAACGGATGACGGCGTAAGGGTGCGGGACTCTGGCGCCAGCTCGTGATGTCGTGCGGAGCTATGCCCAGCATCTGGGCCCCGTTTAACTCATGGTTTAGCCAGCGCATCGATTCCCTGCCGGCGACCGGCAAAGGGAAGCTCGACGACACGATCAGGCGACTCCCTTTCGCGCTTCCTACGGGACGGAGCGCAAGGTGGAAAGAGCCATTACGTTGCTTGTCTGCTGAGCGATTGCGAACACCAACTGAAAACGCGCC
>JASHRR010001048.1 GCA_030037185.1 Xanthobacteraceae bacterium
TGGAGATCACCCGGAAAGAGTTTCAGAGTCTCGCTGATTCTGACTCGATGGTGGGGGGAGGCGCCGCTCCGTGCCAGCTTTCGCATAACACCCAAATAGGCTATGGTGCACCCGCACAGTCTGCGGATCATGCCGCCGACGCACAGCCAACAATTCGTGGTTTCAAGGAGGAGGGTTTCTAATGGGGCTTCGATTCACCATCGCCGCCGCAAGCGCCTTGTTCGCGACTGCAGCCTTTGCGCAGGGGCAGGACTTCTCGAAAGTTCAGATAAAGACCACCGACCTCGGCAATCGCACCTACATGCTGGAAGGCCAGGGCGGCAATATCGTCGTCGCCTGCGGCGATGACGCGGTCATCCAGGTGGATACCGAATTTGCGCCGCTGCACGACAAGATCAAGGCAGCCATCGATCAAGCTTGCGGTGGCAAGCCGATCAAATACATCGTCAACACCCATTTCCACGGCGACCATACCGGCGGCAATGGCGAGTTCGCGACCAAGGACAAGGCCACTGTGGTCGCCCACCGCAATCTCGCCCTTCGCCTTGAGCATGGCACGACCAATGGACTTTCGGGCCAAAAGACTCGTCCGGTCGCGAAAGAAGCAATCCCGACCCAGACTTACGAGACGAACTTTGGACCTGTGCTCCAGGCCGGAGGCCGTACCGCGGCCGTCGGACATCCCAACAGCGCACATACGGATACCGATTCGTGGGTCTTCTTCCCGGATGCCAATGTGCTCGCGACGGGTGATATCGTCAGTCTCGGCCCACGGTATCCGACCATCGACTATGCGAATGGCGGCAGCATCACCGGGATCATCAACACCGTCACCAACTACCTTCAGATGACCAACGCCCAGACCAAATACGTGCCCGGACACGGACCTCTCTCAGCTAGGGCCGACATCGTTCGTTATCGCGACATGCTAACCGCCGTGCGCTATCTCGTCAGGGCCGAGATCCAGGCCAACAAGACCGAGGATGAGGCCGTCGCGGACAAGCCGCTTGCGCCAATCGGCAAAATCCTTGGATCCACGCAGCAGCTCGACGACAACATGGTGCGGATGGTCTATCGCTCCTTGAAGAATACACCAGCCAATCCCGCGTAGTCGCTTTTGCCTGTGGGAGCGGGGTCGGGACGACGCTTCGTCCCGGCCTTTTTAGCTTGATTGTGAGCGTCGGCGTCTTGGATGGAGACGCCTGGCTTCAACTGCGAAACCGCGTTGCCCCGCAGCACCTCCTCGGCTTCCGCCCTCGCCTTCAAGCATGACCGCCAATGGCAACGCCGTGAACGTTACGCGTCCGCGGGCCGAAAAAGAAAGGCGCGGCCGAAACCGCGCCGGATGGTAGAATCACGATACCGTGGAGGTTACGCCCTCCTATTCTAACAGTCAAACCACGAGGCCGCGCCAAGCCCCATGAAGGCGAGGCCGGGCTCAGTGCCGTCTTGGCATTCTGGCGCTTTTGCAAGGCCAGCGCCCTGGTACATCTTCGGTGACGCCTTGGGTGAGCCGGTTGCCGACGAGATCTGCGGTCGCTCCGGCGAGCACGCCCTGACGGGATGACGCACTGGGCAATCTCCAACCTGTTCGGCCGCAACCTCTCAAGCGACCGGCTCGGGCGGGCAAGGTGGCGGCGGACGGTCGGCTGAGGTCTGCAACCGTATAACCGTGTTTCCTAGGTTCTCCTATTACGAAGTCGAGGAAGTACCCCCTCCCCTCCCCCGTTACTTCGTCTGCTTCGTACGCCCATAACCGTGCGAAGGAGCTAACCGCGGTGGTCTGCCCTGCACGCCGCTGCCCTTTCCCATTCTGGGACAGCCGGTGGCACCGCCTTGTCCCACACGCCCTGGGAGGCCCGCGAGAGGCGCCAACCCAAGCGAAGGCCTCAGCGGCGGCCTATGCGCCCCTAGCTGCAGCCAAAAACAAACCGACGCCACGTGACCTCGCCTCAAAATTCCAGCATGGCTTCGAAGCGGAGATGTCGGGAAGGCGAATAGCGCCAACAACCGAGAGGCCTATGTTTGTACCCGGAGGTTCATGTGGCCAAGCGGCCAACTGGAAGTCCCAGCTGAGCGCGTTCCTCGCGCTCCTGAGCTGGCTGCTGCTTCTGCCCGAGACGGCGCGGCGCTAGCGGCTGAGGAAGTGCGCCGTTATTTGCCGAATTTTGTTGCACCCGCTTCTGGGGATTGCGCTGTCGCCAGAAAAGCCCTTGTTGGAAGAGTGCTTCTCCTTATAGGCGCGAGTTTCCCTTCAAATTGCCGCCTGGCAAAAGCCTCGCGCAGCCGACCTCGCTTTTCGCGATCCTGGGCCGACATTTGGCCGGCATTCGCTTATTTCTCGCGCGATCACGCACATGGCGCTGCGCTCAGCTCATTTAAGTTCTATCAACAGTTCAAATTCGCCTGATTTCTTTTCATATCGTTGTCCAACGCGAATCTTGTATCGTCCTTCCTCGGACAGCTTTCGATCGAAAATCACGCCGCCCGGACCACCATCAGCCTGATGACTAACGGGAAATATAACGTAGCCGCGAGTCACCAGATCGGGCGCCAAAGGCTTCACCGTGATCTTCATCGTCTGACCCGCACGAGCGTACACGCAATACGATTTTTCCCGTCCGTCAGATTTAAGCCGCCCAATCTCGCGGGCCGTCCCCGTATTCACGGTCAAGCATTTCTCAGCTTGCGCCACGTCAACGAGGCTTAAGACAGCTGGAAAGGCAGCGAGTGCAATCCACCGACTCATTGCGATCAGGCGACAGGCGTATCTGGCGGCAAGATACATTGAGAGAGAATGTCCTGGAGATCGACATTGGGATTGGTTTCGTTACAATCAAATCCGTCACCGCCGTGACACTCATCAGCGTACTGCCAAAAGAGAACCTCGCATGGGATCTTCACGGCGGGCATAACGATGGCGGGGTCCCAATCCGGAGGCCTACCACAGCCGTGTATACGCCAATGGGCAACCCAAGCACCTTGAGTTTGCACCCCTCGCTGACCTGCCTCCGCAACCGCCCGCCAAGTCACATCGTCCGCTTGCGTAGCGTACACCCCCGGAACGATCGTCACCGTGCCATGCGAAATGCTTTGGCTATGATCAACAAGCGTCCTAGCCCATCCCAGGTAGTAATCAGTTGCCAATGGCGGAGTCCCCTCAACATCAAGGAACATGAGGAACCTTCCGCCCTGGGATTGAAGATAACTTGCGCCAAATGACTTGATGAGGTCCTCGACGTTAAGCTGGGCGTCGGCGCTGGCTTGCGCCTGAGTACCGTCAACATGTTTTGTTTGACGCGCAATCGGAAGCACTCGAATATTGCGATCTCGAAGCGGCTGATTTTCTCTGCGTGCACGATATTCCACGAGCCCTGAGGTTGCGGCGCTGGTAAAATATCGACCCCACACGACCGGCATCTGCCCGAATAACTCAGCGGCAACATCTACCATTGGCTTGCCATCAATCAAGCGTGTCACAAGGTTTGAACTGTCAGCTCCCGGTCTACCGATGGCCATAGCTTCCCCTTGAAATGCACACGCAACTTATGCGAGCATTGGTGGCGCAATTGTGACATCGGCTACGCGGGGTTGAAGCAGCCTTTGCCGCAAAATGGCGGGATTCGAGCACCGCACCCCGCGCCTTGGCAGCCGCACCTATGCCCACGAATCTGTTCATAGTGGGTAGGCTAGCGCGGAATTGGCGAGGACTCAAACGGACTGCTCACCGCCTGCTCCTTCCCGGAGCTGCCCTGGCGGTGCTCGAACCGCAGGCGTGGAGAGGGGAGCGCTGGTTCACGGCGCAGGCCGCGAGTGAAACTGCCCTCGACGAAGCAGCAACCCAGACATCAACGCTGCCTAGCTTTGAGTAGGTTCCGGAAAAGCCGACACCTCAACGCTCGAACTGTTACCAGTCTTGAAACTCCTCGGCCAGCTCGGCCTCCAGCTCGGCGCCCCAGTCCCTTCGGCGGCCGGTTGCAGCAGGCCAGTGCGATGTAGCTCTGCCTGTCCATCGGACAGCCATACTTGACGCAGCAGGCGCACTACACAATCCGCCGCCCGGGGACGGTCAAGGATTTGCGGAATGCGCCCGTGGTCCTGGTCAATCCACACGAGGCACACCCGAGGCCGTACCAAGGGGCGTCGGTGGTGGCTTTTTCGGCTTATGGCCCTGCCCCGCTCCCGCAGTATTGGCACGGCCACGCCTTGAAGGCGGCTCAGCGCGCTGTCGTCGAGGCCGGCCTCGTGCCGGCGCCGGTCCCGATGACAATGGTCTGGTTCAAGGGGCACCCTGAAATGACGCACACCAGACTTCGCAACGGCTAGCCGCCCCCTTACCGGATCCATCACCACAGGGCCACCGAATAGCAGCAATCCGTCAAATACTCGCGATGGCTCACGGTCGTCCTCGCCGCGTTCTCGACCTGCTGCTTGGGCGTTGTAATACCGCGGCCGCGGACCGACGTCCTCGAGGCACCAACTTGCCATCGACGAGCTTGACCAAGCGCAACGTCACCGTCGGCTCGCCCCAATCTGGTCCTCGCCTTTTCCTCAGCGCCCCAGTTCGGACCGTCCCACACGTAGCCGTGGCGCAAGGTGAGCGCCACGAACGAGCCCTGCGTCCTATGCGCGGATTCCTTACCGTCCGCCTTGACCTCGGCCTCGACGAGGCCCGGCGGCACCGGCTGGGCAACAGGCCGTCCTACGGGGTGGTAATCGCCGCCTTGTCCACGCGGATGCTGCACTCCGCCGGTCGTCGGTCGGGCGCCTCGTCCCGACCGCAACGGCCGTCGAGGCAACTGGGTCCGCTGCTGCTGCTGGCCGGTGTTGGCGCCCGAGCGAGTGCGCAGCCCCGGCTGCTGGAGCGTGATGACGGACGATCCCGACCGGGGCAGCGTGATTTTGTGTGCGCTAGATGGGGCCACGGCGCCGGCTGGTGCTGTCGCACCGGGTGCAAGAACATGCTGGAACATTCGGTCAAAGTACCAGGCGAAACCGTAAGAGTCCCGCGATCAAACTCGCCGCTTATTGTGGTTCTCCTGCTTCTGGTTTTGATTTTCGTGACTCGGCATCCTGGATTTTGTAACTTTGTCGATAATTAGATTTACGACATTTTACCGCTAGGGGATTGCGGATTGTGTCGCGTCACGTAGTTTATGACGCGTTTTGTGTTCCGCAACCGTCGCCCATCCATGTTGGTTGCATTGATAAGTCGGTTTATTAAGGTTTATGGGCTGCCGCTAAAAAAGGTCGCAGTAAATGACCAAAACTTCATGCCGTTGAATAGCGACCGAGTGCTATATTCGGCTGGCGCGCGGCGGCCCTCAATGCCCTCATGTTCCCGGCGCGCGCCGGTCCCGGCTCTCGGCTACCTCCCCATCGCTAAGCACAGCCCGAGCGCCGGGACCGCCTGACGTGCCGAGCCGAGGTCCGTGGTGCGTTCAAACGCGGCAGGCGCGCCACTTGGCGACCATGCAGTTCGTGAGGTAATTATCGGTTGCCGCGATCCAATTGGCGCACCGCGCCGCCAGCGCTGGGCGCTACGCCTCGGTTCGGACGGGGAACCCCAAAGCCGCGGAACACGCTGCGCGGCCGAATAAAAAGGCCGACTGGCGCCGGCCACGCTGTGGTCCTCAGTTGATTGAAGCTCGAATGCCGCGCCACTTCAAGTGCGCGTCCGATCCAGTTCAATCACCTCTTGCACCGCCCCGCCCGTTGGTGGCAGCGCTAGTGCACCGCTACCAGGTGTTAAACCACTCCGGAAGGACCATGGTCCTTCCGGATGTCCGATGTATTATTTTCACAGGTCGCGTAGGAAGTTCAGTATATTCTGCTGCTGGGTTGTGCTCAGCATATTGAAATTGCTGATCACCTCGTTGGCTTCTGAGCCGCCACTTGCATGCTGCTGGATAGCAGTTAACAGGTTATTGGTACGCCCGTCATGCAAAAAGAATACGCGCTGGCTGACACCCCATAGTGGCGCGGTACGGAACTGGTTGCCGTTCGCGGTGCCCTGCGATACTCCATCGGCGAGTCCCGTTCCCATGTTGTGCACAGCGTAATCGCTGAACGGGTTGATCGTGGTACCGCTAACAGCCGGGTTTGCGGTGACATCAATCAGCGTCACGCTGCCGACGGTTTGGCTCACGACGTGACAACCCGAACAGCCGATATTGTTGAATGCCTGAAATCCTGCTTGTAC